>CAJOPI010000076.1 GCA_905236275.1 uncultured Lachnospiraceae bacterium
GTCTATTTTTCAGAATTTTCAAGCCGTGAGAAAATGTATCATCAGGCTCTGGGAACTGCTGTAAACCCTCAACTTTTCAACCCTTAATCCCCTGACGGGTCAGTCCACTCTGCTTCACAGTAATGGCACCTGTAGGTTCCGTTTTTCGCATCCGAAAGATAAAAGATGTTTTCAAGCTGATGCTCTACGGACGTTATACATCTGGGATTTCTGCATCTTATAACATTCTTGATCTCCTTCGGGAATTCCAGATGGGGCTTATCGATTATCTCTCCATCCTTTATCACGTCAACGGTTGCCGTATGGTCGAGAAAAGGAATTATGTCCATATTGAAATTGTCTATCGGACACTCAACCTTCAAAATGTCCTTGCGTCCCATCTTCTTTGAGGACGCATTTTTTATGAGTGCCACACAGTATTCGCTTTCATCAAGACCAAGATAATGATAGAGGTCCATTCCGCGCCCCTGATGAATATGGTCTATAACAAATCCTTCCTGGATTTTTCCGACGTTCAGTTTATATTCTTTTTTATCCATGATTACCCCCTTATGCGACCCTGATTCCAAGCATGTCGAGTATCAGTGCCATCCTGATATACATTCCGTATTTGACCTGCTTAAAATAAACAGCCCTCGGATCATCATCAACCTCCGTCGAAATCTCATTCACTCTCGGAAGCGGATGAAGCACAAGCATATCTTTTCCGGCAAGTGCCATCTTCTTTTTATCAAGAATATAAAAATCCTTCAGTCTTACATAATCTTCTTCGTTGAAGAATCTTTCTCTCTGTACGCGTGTCATATAAAGGATATCAAGATCGCCTATCACGTCCTCAAGTCTGGTGACTTCCCTGAATTCTATATTTTTGGACTTAAGAACATCATCCCTTATATAACTCGGCAGAGTCAGTTCTTTCGGGGAAATAAAAACAAATTTAACATTTTCATATCTTACAAGTGCGTTAATCAAAGAATGAACTGTACGACCGAATTTCAAATCGCCGCACATTCCGAATGTCAGATTATCGAGATGACCTTTTAAGGAACGAATAGTCATTAGATCGGTAAATGTCTGTGTGGGGTGCTGATGACCGCCATCACCTGCGTTGATAATGGGAATAGCTGATTTCTCGGCTGCAACCATCGGTGCACCCTCTTTCGGGTGTCTCATGGCAGCTATATCCGCAAAATTCGAAATAACCCTGATAGTATCGGCAACAGTTTCACCCTTAGTTGCTGAAGATGAATCAGCCGAATGGAAACCGATAACCTCTCCTCCGAGCCTTATCATTGCCGTTTCAAAGGAAAGTCTTGTCCTTGTCGAGGGTTCATAAAATAACGTCGCAAGTATCTTTCCGTTACACGCATGTGAATATTTGGCGGGGTCAGCCATGATATCAGCTGCCGTATCCATAAGCGCATCAAGCTCTTTTGCTGTATAGTCCAGCGGACTCATTACATTTCTCATCCTGCAATCTGCCCTTTCTTATTAAAGTTTTTGACTTCTGAATCATTTTATATGAATTAGATTACTATTTCAAGTTATAACGTCATTCCCTTTTATAATGCCTCCATAAGCCCCTTAAAGCCTTTATTCCTAAAGACTTCCCTGTAATAACGGGACTCTCCGGCAATCAGCGAGTCTATGGTCTGCATTCCCATGAGCTCCACCGCAGCCCTGTCATCGGTAAATATATTGTCACCTGCCTCCCAGTCCTTTAAGTCAAGGCTTATATCCTTCATAAGCTTTTTAAGAGCCGCATCCTTTAGCGACTCCGTCGAAGCGGCAAGCGCAGTTTTCAGATTTTCGTTTCCGGCAAAAAGCACCCTGTTGGTATATCCCGGAACATCAACAGTCCCGACCTCCTCAAAGCAGGACGCTATAGTATCCGAAAGGTAGCTTGTAATGACATTTCCCTCTCCTGCCGACATATTTAAGTTTACTACCATGACCCCGTTCTCTTTAAGATGCTCTTTTACCAGACTAAAGAACTCCTTCGAGCTCATCTGGAAGGGAATGGTTATATCCTGATAGGCATCAACCATTATCACGTCATATTTTCCCTTATCCGCATTGAGATAGGCTCTTCCGTCATAGGTTATCACTCTTTCGGATTCCGGCAGTTCAAAATATTCATGCGCAAGATTGGTTATCTTCTCATCAATCTCTACGCCTGTGATATCAGCCTTCGGAAAGTATTTCCTGCATTCGGACGCAAAAGTGCCCGTTCCCATTCCAAGCACAAGTACGGCTGCATCTTCTTTCTCCGCAATATCAGCCATCACCGGAGCCGCCAGCGCATAATCATAATACATTCCGCTAAGCTCGTCAGTCTTCATGCGTATCGACTGCACCCCGAACATTACATTTGTTGAAAGATAGGTCGCTCTCTCATCATCCCTGACCTGCAGATAATTATAAACGGATTCCCCTTCGAAGGTCAGGTTCTTTTCCCAGAATGCGAACGAGGACGAATTTCCGAAAACAGCCGAGAGAATAAATACTATCAGCGATACGGTCATAATCCTTTTACCCCTGTGGGCGGAAATGAAATATACAAGCGAGAGTATCAGCAGTATTCCCGAAAAAATCAGGAAAGTCACCGAAGTTCCGACCGAGGGAATAGTGATAAAGGTAGGGGCGAAAGTACCGATAATGCTGCCGATGGTATTGCAGGCCCCAAGCCTTCCGGCAACGCTTCCGCTCTCTTCGAGATTCGAAACGGTATAGCGTATAAGTGACGGCGTAACCGTTCCAAGCAAAAAGAGGGGAAATACGAAAATTATCATGCATGCAAGAAAAGCAGCCCATATGAGAAGGTTCGTGCTTACAGTCACTATCAGAACGCCGGTTATTCCAATAATTATATATTTTCCCAAAAGCGGGATTGCCGCAATCCAGACAGCGGCAATGATAATCCTTCTGAAGAGCTTTTCGGGATTCGGGTCTTTATCAGCCCATTTACCTCCCATGACATTCCCCAGTGCCATCGCTATCATTATGGTTCCGATAATTATCGTCCATACTATCTGCGAGGAGCTGAAATAGGGAGCCAGAAGTCTGCTGGCTCCAAGCTCCACCGCCATAACCGCCATTCCGGCAAAAAATTCCGTTAGATAAAGATAACCTTTGTTCTTCAGGATGTCGTTATTCATCAGTTAAAAAGTCCTTTCTCAAATATCACAGCAAATACGATTATAGCATAGATTGTGTGTCATATGTTTATTACATTTTATAAACGCACAAAATTTGAAACACTTTCATCCAAATGCTATACTTTAGAATTGTAAGAAACTGTGAAAATCTGTACGGTGTTTTGTTGGAGGGGTTATCTATATGCAGTTAAGTCTCGAGCTGAATCTTTATCTTATTTCCTGTCCGGATAAGCTCATTCCGGTAATCAAAGATGCGGCAAACTCCGTTCCCCGTCCTGATGAAAACTATGAAGTCGTTGTTTCCATCGCCGGCAGACCCGATAAGAACATGAAGGGACACGCAATAATCCTTTACGGAAGCAGACATATAGACTTTGTCGGAAAAAACGTCGAGGATACCGATTTTCTCCTGCTCGACAACGATTTCGACCTTTCTTTGATAAAATCAGGCGTTTCCGACATTATAAGCGAGCCCGGGCCCGATGACAGACTTCGTGCGGCAGTTATCAATCTCATCAAACGCTGCTATTTCAGACGCCGTTTTGAGCTCCGCGATTACATGCTGAACTGCTATTACAAAATGTCTGACAATATGCTCTGGACAAAGGATATGAAAGACCTTCACATGGATGTCAATCATTTCATAACAGACCTCGTAGAAAAGAATCCCGAAGAAATCGAAGGCAAACACGAAATAGAAATCTACAATCTTGATCCCAACGATCCCGGCTGCGGCGAAAGTGACCGTTATGTTCGCACCAACGGGCTGAGCAGCTCCTTCTTCGAGTCCGTACCTGATAAGAATGGAAAAAAGCGCCATCTCGCAGTGGTCAAGTCCCCATGGTTTGACCGTCAGGGAAGAATCGTCGGAACCATTGGAATAGGCAAGGACATAACCGAGCTGATGAATCAGAAGACACGCTTCAACACCTTCATCAATTCGCTTGATTATATAATAATAATTACCGACTGCAACAACAAGATCCTGCAGATAAACCGCGCTTTTGCCGACACAACAGAAGATGCACCGGTTAACGGAAAGCCCATTGATGTTGTCTTAAGCGAATACTTCAGACCTTCGGAGGAGTATGGTAAGAATGAATATATTCGTATAGGAGAAAACGGAACCAGCAAACTCTACTGGCATCTTTCAAAATTCTCCCTCCGCGATTTCTGGGGTGAATACACCGGAAACATCTATATTTTGGAGGACATAACCAAACAGAGGGAACAGTCTCAGCAGATATTCAGGATGATGCGGACAGACCCCCTTACCGGTGTCAATAACAAGGCGGGTATGTATGATAATTTCAGAAATTCAGAGAAGAAAGGGAAATCCAGCTTCTTCTTCATCTGCATTGATAATTTTAAATACATCGGAAACACCTACGGACACGAGGTTGCTGACCATTTCCTGCAGGATGTGTCGAGGCTGATAACAGAAGTCCTTCCGGACGCGGATATCACCCGCTACAGCGAAAACGAATTTTTTGTAATTCTTCCCGGAAGCCTTTACGAAGGACAGGTAAGAAAATTTGCGAGAAATCTTATCGACCGTACCTCCTACATTTCCGGCTATTCCGACGCGATCATACAGAAATGCCAGATGTTTATAGGCGTTCTTTACGACGAAGAAATGAGTGAATATATAGACACTATCGTTAAAAAGGCTGAAACCGCAATGCTTCATGCCAAAAAGAATAACACAAGCAGATATTTTGTAGCTTATGGCAGTTCTTAAAGACAGGGGAAATTGTATATGAATTTTGACAGCTACGATCAAAATATAAAGGTGCTTGCAGAGGAGTTGGACCTAAAGCTTGCAAACAAGGATAAACATGCCGTAAAGCTTGCCGAGGATCTGATAATATCTGCTTTTTCCGCCCATGACAAGGCTCTGGAGGGCTACGCAAGATATAAGCTTGCACTCTGCTATTACAGGCTTGATTTTCCTGAAGAAAAAATACGTGAAGCACTGAATAAGGCGATAATTTTCCTTACCCCCACCGACAACAGGGCACTCATCGCCTCCGCCTACAATATGCTGGGCATACTGGAGTCGATAAACAACCGGCAGAACCTGTCTATGGATTATTTCATCACAGCACTTAATTACTGCGATGATGACAATGACGAGCTTCTTCTGAAAAGATACAATATCGAAACAAACATATCGTATCTTTACTATTCCTCGGGCGAGATAAGCTATGCCATAGCCCTTACCTCAGACACGATAAACGCCCTTACGGATATGATTTTTCTTGATGACCCTTTCCGCGAGCTGCTTTTCCGCCTTTATTGTGTCATCGGAATTTTCTATTGCAAGATTGACGAGCAGGATCTCGGAGCTGCCGAAAAATATCTGAAAGAAGCAAGTGAATTTCTGCGGGACAGCTCTTTCGAGATAGCGGAGGAAAAGCTCATCGTCCATACTTCGCTCATGATAATGATAAATTTCATGAGCTTTGATAAAGACTCCTACGATACGAATATTTCCGTTCTCCTGAAGCAGATTCAGTCAATTGACAGTTTTACCGACTACTACAGGGATATTTATACGATCATTGACTTTCTGATAGTTCACGAAGAGTATTACTCCGCCGGAAAGATACTTGATGCTGTCTCGGAACGCGTTGAAAAATCGAATTTTCTGGGTATCCATGTAAATTTCGACGAGCTTATGATAAATTATCTCGAAGGTTCGGGTATGGAGCAGCAGGCAAGCGAGGCCTCGCACCGCTACTATAAGCGAATCCGAGAGAAAAAACCCGGTGACATCGGTGCCATGCTCTATTCCCTGAATTTAAGGCGGGAAATGCAGCATCTTCAGATCGAGGGAGAACAGCTTAAATATGCCGCAATTCGTGAGAAGGCAGCTAACGAGGCAAAAACCTCTTTCCTTTCAAATATGTCTCACGAGCTCAGAACCCCTATCAATGCCATTTTAGGCATGGACGAAATGATACTTCGCGAGTCAAGGGAGCGGTCAATAGTAGAATATGCCGACAATATCAGGAACGCGGGAAATTCCCTCCTTTCCATAATCAACGACATTCTTGACTTCTCGAAGATTGAAGCCGACAAAATGGACATCATTCCTGCCGAATATCATTTTTCCGAGCTTCTAAATTCGCTTATGATAATGCTACAGCCAAAGGCTAATGACAAAAACCTTTATCTTGATTTCAAGGTTGACGAGAGCATTCCCGACCGGCTCTACGGCGATGAAATGCGCATAAGACAGGTGCTCATCAATTTGGTCAACAACGGAATAAAATATACGGAAAAAGGGGGAATAACCGTAAGTATTTCTTTTGAGAAGCACCCCGAGGATATCTGTCTTTTAAGCATACATGTACAGGACACCGGCATTGGCATAAAGAAGGAGGATTTCGAAAAGCTCTTCTCTCCTTTTGAGCGGATAGACCTGAAAAAGAACAAGAACATTGAGGGAACGGGACTCGGTATCTCGATTACCACAAAGCTTCTGAAGCTCATGAGCTCAGAGCTTAAGGTTGACAGTGAATATACAAAGGGCTCGGATTTTCACTTTAATTTAGCCCAGAAGGTTATCTCCTGGGATGAAATGGGTGATTTCAAAAACAGGGCAAAAGAGCTTGAAGTCATTCATACCGGTAAAAACAAGACCTTCGTAGCTCCTTCCGCAAGGGTTCTCGTAGTTGATGATACCGAAATGAACCTCATCGTTATCAAAAATCTGCTTAAGCGCACTGAGATTCAGGTTGATACTGCCTTAAGCGGCAGCGAAGCCCTTGAAATGATAGAAAATACCGACTATGACCTTATCTTCATGGATCACCGTATGCCTATCATGGATGGTGTCGAGACCTTAGGACATATCAAAGAGCGTCCCGAAGGCTCCAGAAACCTTCATACACCGGAGGTAATGCTTACGGCAGATGCCATTGTCGGAATGGCTGAAAAGTTTATAGAGTCCGGTTTTGACCATTATCTTGCCAAGCCGGTTAATTCTTCTGATCTGGAGAGTACCATTATCAAGTTCCTTTCTCCTGAAAAAATCGTGAATAAGGATTTCAAGGAAAAGGATGATTACATCGACGAGGATTATAACCTTTCAAGAGATGAGTCAGAGGTTCTCAAAAGGCTGAAAGCAATTGAAATCCTTGACAGCAAGTCCGCAATAACAGCCTGCGGAGATGTTTCGACCTTCCTTCGTGTGGCAAGAAGCTTTTTCGAAAGCTCACCCGTAAAGATAACCGAAATCGTGGAAGCGATCGAGGATAATGATACCGGACTCTACACCATCAAGGTTCACGCTCTGAAAAGCAGTGCAAGGCTCTGCGGACTGAACGAGCTTTCCAAAACCGCAGCAGCTCTGGAAGATGTAGGAAACGAGCTAAAGAACAAAGGCTCCTCTTTTACAGACGAGATCATTGCAAAATCAAAAAAGCTCCTGTCGGATTTTGATGATGCCTCTGTAATGGTACAAAAGGCTTTTAGCGGAAATTCCGACGACGATTCTTCAAAGGAAGAGATCAGTCTTGATGAATTGCAGGATGCCTACAGAATAATCTATGAATATAACAATGCCTTTGACGTGGGAAGCATTGATGACATCATGAAAAGACTCGAAGCCTACAAAATTCCCGATTCCGAAAAAGACAGATTCCGGCAGCTTAAACAATATGTTAATGAAGTAAACAATGACGGAATCGCAAATCTTTTAGAGCAGATAATGCCGCTTGGCGGATTGCAGGAAGAATAGTAAAAAGCCGAGATGTCGGATTGACATCTCGGCTATAATTTACTCAAAATTCAATTCAGCGAACAATTATGCACGCTCAACAGCTCCTGAACGCAGGCAACGACTGCAAACATAAAGCCTCTTAGAAGCTCCGTTTACCTTGCACTTGACACTTCTGATATTAGACTTGAAAATGCGATTTGACCTTCTATGAGAATGGCTGACGTTGTTACCAAAATGAACGTCCTTACCACAAACTGCACATTTTGCCATGAAAACACCTCCTTGCAAACCGTACTGGGTCCTGCA
>CAJOPI010000077.1 GCA_905236275.1 uncultured Lachnospiraceae bacterium
ATATCTGCGAATTTGGTCTTTGCTTTCACCAACTTGTTCGGCTAAAATATCTCTTGATTGCTTACCTTCAAAATTCAGCGCAATTTGCGCTGAATTTTCTTTAGACGGTCTGCCTGCTTTTCTTTTCATAGCTTCAAGCTTCATTTTATAGGCATGAGCCTTTTCACTCGGCAATATATTTTCCCTCTGTAAGTTACTGTCTACAAGAAGTATTACTGCTGTATCATCATCAAGGTCTTTTACAATAACAGGGACCTCGGTCACTCCCGCAAGCTCAGATGCTTTTGCGCGTCTGTGTCCCGATAATATCTCATACCCGCCGTCTTTGTGGGGACGCACTATAAGCGGTGTCAAAATCCCGCTTTCCTTGATGCTTTCGGTAAGTTCGTTCATGCTCTCATCCATATGTACCTTAAAGGGCTGCTCCTCATATGCTTTCAGCTCCGACAAGGGCATATTTACAACTTCGTCGGTCCCTTTGCGCTCCGCGTCTGTTTTGAACAGATCATCGTATGATGTCAGACCTAACTCTAATCCTTTCACTTCCCAGCACCTCCTTCGTCAATGTTTTATATGCTTCGGCTGCTTTGCCGTTCTTGTCGTACTTGAAAATACTTTCACCCGCCGCGGCTGCTTCCGCCGCTTTAACGGACATCGGTATCTCTGTTCTGAATATCCGTATGTTGCTGCTGTATGTACGGCGTATAAGGGACGATACGTCCTTTGACAGATTTGTGCGCTTATCGACCATCGTCATCAATACCCCCATTATTTTCAGTTTTGGATTTATTTGACGCTTGACCTTTGAAACGGTTTTCAATAGCTGCTCAAGACCTTTCGCCGGCAGGTAATGAGCCTGCACAGGTATCATAACAGAGTCCGCCGCCGTAAGCGCGTTTATCGTCAGCATACCGAGCGATGGAGAGCAGTCTATGAGGATATAATCATAATCGTCCTTGACGCGGCTTATATACTCTTTCAGGACATTTTCGCGGCTCATAATATTTACAAGCGCGGTTTCCATTCCCGATAATTCGATATTTGACGGCATAACATCGACACCCTCGCTGTGGTGCAGTATGCCCATATCACTCTCAAACGGCTTTTCCTCTATGACCATCTGCATAAGCGTTGATAATGTCACGTCCATGTTGTCAGGCTTCTTAAATCCCAGACTTTCCGTAAGGTTTGCCTGAGCGTCATTGTCTATCAGCAGGACCTTTTTACCCTCGTTTACAAGTCCTATACCGAGATTTACGGCAGTGGAGGTTTTCCCGACGCCGCCTTTTTGATTACACAATGCTATAACATTGCCCATTTTTAATGCTCCTTTCCCGCATATCTGCGTTTACCATGTTTGTCAATGCTGTTTCGCTTGTTATCGACAAATTATACAGCGTGCTTATGATGTAGTTGCGCATGGATTTTATCTTGTAGTCTATGCGTGAAAATGTAAGCATAAAGACCTCCATTTTCTCGCTGTCAAGCCTTGTCAGACGCATTTTTACAAGAGCTGCCGACAATCTTTCACCGCCTATGCTGTACGTTGTGCTATCGGGCGAAAGCATCACATCGGCTATTATCTCTACGGCATCATCAAGAATACGCTTGTCACCGCTGATTATCAGCGAGTCGTAATCTATGCGCAGCTTTATCTCTGAAATTATTTTGTTATACTCTTCATTCAGTCTTTCCTCGTTCATTCCTCCCGCCTTGACAAGTGAGGTTTCAGAAGCTGCCTGATTGATTGATGAGTGATTTGTTATATCAGTATTTTGTTTATTAGTATTTATTATATCTATATTTATTTGGTCGCGGTTTTCCTGCACAGGTTCAGCCGGAAACGGAAAACCTGATTTCGGTAATGCTGTCATCGGAGAGTCAGAAACAGGAACATCACCGACGGGCATTTTTACTTTCTTTTGCATAGGGGAGGGAACAGGCGTATCATCACCGTCCATTTTCTGCTTTGGCTGCTCATATACCGTATATTCCACATCTTCAAAACGTCCGTTTGCCGCTCTTATTGTTCTGCGGAATATGTATCCTGCTGTTTCCAACTCATCGATAGCTGAGGATATAGCTGTTACACCTTCCTTGTTTATTGTGGACAGTCCTCTCTCGCTGTAATCCCAATCATCGGGCAGGCTGAATATGAGTGACAAAAGCCCCTTTGCCTTTAAGCTGATATTGCTGTCACGAAGATGATAATTTGACATTATCGTAAAATCTCTTGTTTTCTGTACCTTAAATGTTGCTGCCATAGTAGCTCTCTCCTTTATATTTTTGTATAAGAAAAGACCGCATCATACGAAACGGTCTTTCTAAAAAATTCCTTGTATATTACTGAATGGAAGTTTTTGATTTTTTATATTTTAGCAATCACATTTGCATATTTTCATGAAAAAAATGATAATTTGCATTATATTGTTGCTATATGTAGATGGTATCTGTATACAGCATCTTTTCAAACAAAAATTATTGATAGGTGTTTGAAAGTTCCCTCATTTTTCTCTCATACGGTAAAAAAAATACCGTATAAATCATTTTGTCAAGTCCCTAAATTTTATTGTCGAACATCAAAAAAACAAGGCAGAAATCCGCGTAAATATGGGATTTCTGCCTTGTTTAATGTTCCTATTACTTCTTATAAAGTTCAGGTAATTCTTGATAATTCCTTTCACATAAAGAAACCAAAAATC
>CAJOPI010000078.1 GCA_905236275.1 uncultured Lachnospiraceae bacterium
AAGTCATCATCCACGGCAAGCTTGCTTGCCGGTGGGTGAATGACTTTATGACCCGCCCCAATATGAGTGTGAAGTGGTGCGAAGCAAAACGAAAACACGAATATTGGGTGGGATTGTGGGAGTGCGAAGCACGGAACAATCCCTGACATCACTTTTGACCCTGATATCATCTAATACTTTTAGTATACACCTTTATCCCTGGCAAGTCTTTCTATTATGTATCCTTTGCATATAGTATTAAAAAAAGTACACGACATTAGATTGTGAACAAGTTAAAATATATGAGAACAGTGATTTTATTGTTTTGCTTTCTTTTTTATGGAGGAATCTATATGGCTGGCTCAAAAGTATATTTTACAGACTTCCGAACAAATGTCGGAACCTCTCTTACCGTCAAAATGCAGAAACTCATCCGCAAGGCCGGTATAGGTGATATAGACATGGACGGCAAATTTGTTGCTATCAAAATGCATTTCGGGGAACTGGGAAACCTTTCATATCTAAGGCCGAATTATGCCAAAGCTCTTGCCGATCTTGTCAAGGAGCAGGGCGGACTCCCCTTTCTGACCGACTGCAATACCCTTTATCCGGGCTCGCGAAAAAACGCACTTGAACATATGGATTGTGCCAATATCAACGGGTTCAACACCATTACCACAGGCTGCCAGATAATTATCGGTGACGGACTGCGTGGAACCGATGACATAGAAGTTCCCGTTCCAAACGCCGAATACTGTAAAACAGCATATATTGGCAGAGCCGTTATGGATGCTGATATTTTCATTTCCCTTACTCACTTCAAGGGACATGAAGCCACCGGATTCGGCGGTGCAATAAAAAATATAGGAATGGGCTGCGGAAGCCGCGCAGGAAAAATGCAGCAGCATAACAGCGGACAGCCCATCGTTCACGAGGAAATGTGCCGGGGCTGCGGGCGTTGTGCAAAGGAATGCGGTTCGGATGCAATTTTTTATAATAATAAAAAGGCCCATATCGACGAAACTCTCTGCAAGGGCTGCGGACGCTGCATAGGTGCCTGTGCCTTTGATGCCATCGAAAATCTGAATGAGGATGCAAACGAGGTACTTGGACGTAAAATGGCCGAATACACTGCTGCAGTCTGCAACGGAAGACCTTGTTTCCATGTTAGTCTCGTGAGGGATATTTCTCCCAACTGTGACTGCCATGGCGAAAATGATGCTCCGATCCTGCCGGACGTTGGTTTCTTCGCTTCCTTTGACCCTGTTGCGCTCGATCAGGCCTGTGTGGATGCCTGCCTCAAATCGGAACCGCTGCCGAACAGCCAGCTTTCCGACAACCTGAAAAAACCGGGATGGCACCATCATCACGATCATTTCTTTGATTCAAATCCAAATATCCGTTGGAAGGAAACTCTTGAGCATGCGGAGAAAATAGGACTTGGAAGAAGGGAATACGAACTGATAACAATGTGAATAATTGGAGATGAGTATGAAAAATAATTCGATCAAAAAAATGACATTAACGGCTATGTTTTTGGCAATAGGGATGATTCTTCCCCTCTTTACGGGTCAGATTCCCCAGATAGGAAGTATGCTTCTTCCCATGCATATACCGGTATTTCTCTGTGCGCTGATCTGCGGTGAAAAATGGTCAACTCCGATGGCCTTTATTCTTCCGCTCTTCCGTTCCCTGATATTCGGTATGCCGCCGCTCTATCCGACAGCTCTCAGCATGGCTTTTGAGCTTGCGACCTATGCCTTCGTAGCCGGTTATCTTTATGGACATTCGAGATGGCAGTGCAGCAAAGCCCTGCTCAGATGCATAGTCATCGCCATGATTGCAGGAAGGGTAGTCTGGGGGATTGTGCAGCTCCTTCTCCTGGGAATCGGAGGAAAGGCCTTCACTTTTCAGGCTTTCCTTGCAGGGGCTCTTCTTAATGCCATCCCCGGAATCATTATCCAGCTAATCCTTATACCTGCCATAATGATCGCGCTTCACAGAACCAAGCTTGTACCTTTTGTAAAAAATGATGGAAAGGACTTGGGAACTGTTACAAAATAACCCAATCTTATGAACAAAGAAGAATTAGTCAAAAAAATCATGGAATTATCCATGCATTCCGAGGATAGAATCCTTATTGCAATAGACGGAAGATCCTGTTCCGGCAAGACAACTCTTGCCGGATATCTTTCCGAAAGAATCGACACTGAGGTTTTTCATGCAGATGATTTTTTCCTTAGGGCAGAACAGCGCACCGAAGCAAGACTCAGCGAGCCCGGCGGTAACTTCGACCGCGAGCGTTTCGATGCGCAGGTTCTGACACCTCTGACCGAGGGCAGAAAAAGCATCAGTTATCAAAAATTTGACTGTCACACAATGTCGCTGCTTCCTCCTACAAATATAGTCTGCAAAAAGATTAATATAATCGAAGGTGCTTATTGCTGTCATCCTGACCTTGCCGGAAAATACGATCTCAAACTGTTCTTAGATATATCAAAAGAAGAACAGAAAGAGCGGATTATGCAGAGAAACGGAGAAAAGCAATGGGAAATCTTCCGGGACAGGTGGATTCCCATGGAAGAAAAGTATTTCAAAACATTTCACATAAAAGAAAACTGTGACCTATTATATGATGACTTTATGACCCGCCCCAATATGAGTGTGAATACTAAGCTCACTTAGCGAACGCAAGTGAGCTTAGTGAGAGTGTATGCAGAGCTGTGGGCGTAGTCCCCATAATTCTGGATCTCCTTTCCTATAAA
>CAJOPI010000079.1 GCA_905236275.1 uncultured Lachnospiraceae bacterium
CCTTATGATTGGATGGATAGAACCAGCATAGTAGTTCTTAGGCATGAACTTCGTTTTAGGTCGGCGGTTGCGTCCCGTACCCTTGCGTTTCAGGAACGCAAAGAGCTCGACCGGTCATTTAAGTTATATATATACAAAATTTAAACCTTGCCGCTATGTATAATATAAATAATATGAACCTATTATTTATATTAAGTCAAACATCATTTTCATAATGAATAATAGAAATATAAGGAGCATATTAAATATAATACGCCTTATATTTCTATTAATAACTTAGGATAGTTTTTATAATTATTTAAACTATTCCATGAAAAACAAAAAATATATCGTGATTTTTTATAAATAATAGGATTATAAAATATATTAGGAGCTTATTATTTATATTAAAATCTTCAGTTGCAGGACAAGTATATTTACACTTTGTGCATCTGAGAAAATGTATTAATATAAATACAAGAATAATAAATATTAGGCGTCTATTATTTATAAATAAAGTGTGAGGTGTAAAATGCAAGAAATTCTGGCTTTAATAAATAGAAAAGGTGGAAGCGGAAAAACAACTACTGCTTCCGCAATTATCTCCGGGCTTACCGCAAAAGGATATAAGGTTCTTGCTGTTGATCTTGATGGGCAAGGGAACTTAAGCTATATTATGGGTTCTAGTAACAATGGAGCGTCATCTCTTGATATTCTTTTGGGAAGGGCAACTGCAAAAGAGGCTATACAACATACGCCGCATGGAGATATTATCCCAGCTACCCCTGAACTTGATACGGCAGAAATTCAGATCGCCGGTGATAACCGAGAAGCAAGGTTAAAGAGTTCTCTTGAAAAGATAAAGGGGAAATATGATCTTATCGTCATTGACGTTCCGCCCGCATTCGGCGTTTTAACTGTCAATAGTCTGGTTGCCGCTTCTAGCGTTGTTATACCGATACAGGCAGATGTCCTTTCATTGACTGGATTACAGCAAATGCGAGGGATTATTGAATCGGCAAAGAAAATTATTAATCCCTCTCTTGTGGTTCTCGGATTACTGGTAACGCGCTTCAGCGTCCGTTCTATCCTGCATAAGTCGCTTGTCGATGCTTTCCAAAATGTCGCCACACAGATGGGGACACATTTATTTAAGACAAAAATCAGAGAAGGAATTGCGGTAAAGGAAGCTCAGGCGCAACAGCAGGATATTTTTAGCTATGCCGCAAAAAGTAATCCTGCAAAGGATTATGCGAATTTCATTGATGAATTTCTGGGAATTGTGGAAGAACGGAAAGGGAGTGTCCAGTAATGAGTGATAAGAGATTTGTTTTTGATAGTATTATTAATAGTTATTCTAGTAATAATATAACAGAGCAGACAGAACATCCGGAGGATTTAACGCATGATGAAATATCGAAAAAATCTAGTAATGATAAGGAAAATAATAAACATAATAAATATAATCCTAAAAAACATAATAAATTAAAGGCGTCTAATATTTCTAATATTCCTAATGATCCTGAAAAAAGAAAACGTGGCAGGCCCAAGCGTACAGAGGGAGAAAACAAGAGCAAACATTTTAACCTTCTAATTAGGCCATCAACATTAATGGCCTTAAATCGGATAGCCGCAAAAAAACAACTGGCTACAGGGAATAAAATAAGCGTCACAGAGCTTATCAATATCATTTTAGAAAATTATGTAAAAGAAGAATTGTAGGTTATTAGATTTAATGTCGTATATATTCAATATAATGACGGATATGGGGGTATGTTTCTCTTCGCATATCCTTGTTTATGTTGGTACACAGAAATAAGGATATTATGTTAAAATATCAGGCAGGAGTTTTGAATGGGTAAGGGGATTGGAATTTAATCCCAATCCCCTCTTCCCAAAAAGAAACTCAACTAAAAAGGACCCGACGAGCTCAACCCTGACAAAGTTACCTCGTCACTGGCCTAACTTAGTTCTTATTTTAGCATAAGTTGGAAGTATTTGGTATCCTTCCATGAGGTGCAAAAAATACAGAAACTATAAAAAGTCAGGCCACAGGGTCCTCCAAAGAAGGGAAAGGAGGGCATGATGGTGGAAGTAGCGTTGAGGCAGATAGAAGATAGGATGGACTTAGATCAGACGAGGGAACATGGCTCATGCTCTCAGTCTGTCGCATTCACAGACGACGCCCTGCCCATCCCCGATGACTGGTTTGACTGGTACGATGAGGCTATGGCCCTCCACCCGGCGAACGACAACTGGGTCTGTATCGCGTCCTCAAAGGGCGGGGA
>CAJOPI010000080.1 GCA_905236275.1 uncultured Lachnospiraceae bacterium
GCGGGTACAATATGTCTTGCGCTTAACTGCGGTGCATATATGGCGGAAATCATCAGAGCCGGTATCCAGAGTGTTGATAAGGGTCAGATGGAAGCCGCGAGATCGCTCGGACTTTCTTATGCAACATCCATGAGGCGTGTGGTGCTTCCGCAGGCTATTAAGACGATGATTCCAAGTATTATAAATCAGTTTATAATCACGCTGAAGGATACTTCAATTCTTTCAGTTATCGGTTTCCCTGAGCTTGTAAATACTACGAAGAACGTTGTTGCGGTTACCTTCAAGTCCTTTCAGGCATGGATCGTTGCCGGAGCAATGTACTTAATAGTTATTACACTGCTTTCAAGACTTGCAAAGAATTTCGAGAGGAGGCTGAATCGTGGCAGAGAATAATTCGGAAAAAAGCCCAAGAATTCAGGTTTCACACCTCAGTAAAAAATTCGGTGAGCTTGAAGTATTAAAAGATATCAGCATGGATATCGAGGAAGGGGAGGTTGTCGTTATCTTAGGTCCTTCCGGTTCGGGAAAATCAACCTTTCTAAGATGCTTAAACAGGCTTGAAACCGCCAGCAGCGGAAGCATAATCATTAACGGTTATGACATCTGTGACAGGAAGATTGATATAAATAAAGCCCGCGAAAACATAGGAATGGTTTTCCAGCATTTCAATCTTTTCAATAACATGAATGTTATGGGAAATATGCTTCTTGCTCCGACTGAGCTTAAGAAGTTCTCAAAGGAAGAAGCAAGGAAAAGGGCAGAACAGCTGCTTGACAGGGTTGGTATGCTTGATAAGATACACGCTTATCCGTCACAGCTCTCGGGCGGACAGAAGCAGCGTGTGGCTATCGCCAGGGCACTTGCCATGAACCCGAATGTCATGCTCTTTGATGAGCCGACTTCCGCACTTGATCCTGAAATGGTCGGTGAAGTCCTTGCCGTTATGAAACAGCTTGCAGGCGAGGGAATGACTATGGTTGTCGTTACCCATGAGATAGGTTTTGCAAGGGAAGTCGCCCATCGTGTTGTTTTTATGGAGGGAGGCTATATAGTAGAGCAGGGCAGTCCTGACGAGGTCATCAACAATCCCAAGGAAGCAAGAACCATTGATTTCCTGAGCAAAGTGTTGTAATTAATGTTTTCGGTATTATATTTAATGCAAAAAAATTCGGTGTCTTATGATAAAATTATAGCATATTGAGTGGTCAGGGTGGGACTGACAGAATGGAGATGCCGGTATGAATGATTCAACACGTAACGACCTTATTGGTCAGCTTTCAGCTTCAGTAGGATTAGCAGGAAAACTTGATAACGCCGGGACTAAGGTTGATAGTTCAACAAGAACTGTATACAGTAACGGTAACGTCTTTTATACTTATCAGGAAGTGGAAAATGCAAGGAAGGTTCTCTATAAAGAGCTTGGGAATGTTACGGATAAGTCCATGGAGAAGCTTTACAAGATTGCACTTGCAGTGTTTGATGATTTTTTGAAAAAGGCTTCCGAGTCTGATAAGATTGTTGGATTGGAATAGTTATAATGATTGAAAAATCTGAGGTTCTATATGAACCTCAGATTTTTTTGTCTTTATTCAGTTTACAGTACAGCTTCCTGAGAAATCACCCGTAATCACTGCGGTTTTCGTGTCGGAATTGTAGTTTACGGAGGAGCTTGGTATTTTTATCATGCCGGTCTTTTCTTTGCCGCTTGCGGTGTGATAGCGAACTATGGCACCGGCTTTCTTTACAGTCTTTCCGTCTTTACTGAGCTTCAGCATGACCTGCCCTGTCTGACTTCCGCTTTTCTTCGAGGAAATCGCCGTCCCGCTTACGGTCATAGGATAGCTTGTAACGCTTATCGTGCTGTTTCTCAGACTGGACTTAAGTTCTTTCCATAGGGACTTATAAGCCGAACCACTTATCTTTTTAATAGTAACGGCCATAATGCTGTTGGCACCGCCCGGCTTCTGTACTTTTATCTTTATTGCTGATGATGGTATTTTTGTTCCGTTAGCGGTAAATTCTATTCCTAAATCCTCTGCACTCTTATAAAACTTTCCGAAGTAGGGAACATGCTCGTAATAGGCAACTGAGTAGGATACCGAACCGCTGTTGCCGCTTACAACGTTCTCTCCATAAGGACTGTTCGAAGAAATGGCAGCCTGAATTTGCTCTTTTTCAATATTCTCGCTGTCATCAGGAGTATTTATTTCTTCTTCATTTTCCTCGCTGCTTTCGGATTCTTCATCCTGATAATCTTCACCTTCTTCGGGCATATCACCGTTTTTATCAGCAAAAATAGCTTTGGAGGCAATTACACATCCCTTCATCTGCCTACTTCCATAGGAGTAGGTTTTCTCATCTGTATTGTCAAGAATCTGATTAATAACCGCATCTGCCGCGGTCGAACTGTTGTCAGCTATCAACGATGCTTTTGAAGAATATACAAGTGCCGCAACGCCTGCAACAACGGGGGATGCCATCGAAGTTCCCGTCATTTTGTCATAGGCGGAACTGCTTGTTGCATAACAGGAATAGATATCGGTTCCCGGAGCGCAGATATCAACTGTAGAGCCATAATTCGAGGAACTGTCAAGTTTGCCGGCGGAGGTAATATTTGCAACAGAGATTACATGATCGAGTGCTGCGGGATAAAGGGCTTTACTTGAACCGTAGTTTCCGGCAGCAGCGACGACTACGCAGCCATTATTGTAGGCCTTGTCAACATAAGTCTGCAGCTTGTTCTTCGTTTCCTCAGAAATCGAATTGTAGGCAATACTCATGTTGATTACGTCGGCACCGTTATTTATTGCATAGTCTATTGCACTGAAAATATAATCCGAATAAATCTTTCCGCTTGAATTTGCTATCTGTAAAAGCATTAAATTTGCTTTGGGCGCAACACCACAGCCACCCGTGCTGTTAGCTGTTGCAGCTATAATTCCGGCAACGTGAGTTCCATGGCTTTTTTTTGTGCTGACGGGAGCAACGCTTTTACTTCCGGTAGCGAAATTGTAGGTATACTTTATCCTGTCCGTCAGGTCTTCATGTGTTGAAAGAAATCCATTGTCGATAACAGCAACGGTTACTCCTTCACCGGAATTTCCGCTGACCCATACGGGATTGTCCTTTATCTTTCCATGATGCCACTGATTCTCTGCATCCGAATACTGATAGCTCTCGGTTTCTGCAGAATCCGCAAGCTCCACGATACTGTCCGCATAGATGGGAACCTCGAAATTGCCGGACTGTGAAACATCTTCGAGAACTTCGTCAATGCTTTTATCAAAAGTCACTACACCGATTCCCTGAGAGAAGGATTCCAGCTCACCGCCATAGGATTCGGCAATTCTTTTCGCGTCTTCCTCGTTATCAGCTTCGAAAAATGCCTGTTTTTCGGCGTAATCAACGCCTTCCACATTCTGTTCTACAAATTCCTGCTCATTTTGAAGAACTTCTTTTACTTCTTCGTTGGATAATTCCTCGGAAAAATCATTGGAACTGACTTCGGATATTTCCTCAGAATAAAGATTTTCGGATTGGATACCGCTCTCTGAACCATATATTGATATTGAGGTCAAAAGCAGGGACAGTGCGGTAAAGACAGAGATTTTCTTTAATAAATTTGCTCTTTTTGTCATATTTTGATCCCCTTAAAAGAAAAGTAGTTAGAAATATTGTATGCACTATTTTAATGATACCCTTCTTAAAGCTTTTTATCAAGTTCGAAGAATTAAACAAAATTCAAAATAAATTGTTGACAAATCAACAAACACTATATATACTGTAGAAGAATTGTTGAGTAATCAACAAGTTACGAGAAGGTTTGACATTTTTCTTATGAGCAGTTTTTGGAATGAGGGTGATCTAAATAAACAAATATGAAGATTTTACAGAATTGATAATGACAAGCTACAGGGCAATTCAGAGGATAAAAAGCTCAGGCATGAAGAAAATGAATCTTAGGGCAGGTGATGCAAACTGTATCTACTATCTGTCGAAGAATCCGGAGGGACTTTCAAATGTCCAGCTTTCTGAGCTTTCCGGAAATGACAAGGCAGCAATCTCACGTTCAATGAATTTCCTCATGATAAACGGCTTTGTGGAACTGTCAGCTGAGGATGATTCCAAAAAATATGGCAGAAGATATATTCTGACTGATAAGGGAAAGGAAGCCGCTGACAAGGTCAATTCACGTGTAGAGGCGGTGGTAAACGAAGTCAGTAAAAATATCGACAAAGAAGACGGAAGGATTTTCTACGATACCTTCCGCACAATAGCTGAAAGGCTGATGGTACTGGGGGAAGATGCATATTGATACATCTTCATGTTTATAAAAGGAGAATGAAAAAATCATGAATCTGGAAAACACGAGAACAATGAGGGACTTACTGAGAAATGCAGGAGAGGAATATGCTGACCGCGTATTTCTTCGCTTTGAGTATGATAATGAAATTTATGATACTTCTTATCCTGATTTCATTGAAGGCTGTGAGGCAGTAGGCGCATGGGCTGAAAAGGAAGCTGAAAAGAAAGGACATCAGCTCCATATCGCGGCTTTCGGTGCTCCGAGTCAGGCATTTCTTACCGCTTTATTCGGTGCAATGATAAGTGGAAATGTTACAGTTCCGCTTGATGTACAGTTAGGTATCGATGCGCTTGCGGATACGCTTTCAATGGCTGACGTTGATGCGGTATTTTACGATACCGAGCATACTGACCTTGTTCTTTCTGCCTGCAAGAAGGCAGGCGTGGAAACAAACTTCATGCTTCAGGCAGACAGGGGACATTATCCCAGCCTCGGTGATATTTATGCTGATTTCAAGGGTAAAAAATGTGAATCGGAAATCGACGAGAACTCCCTTGCGATGATTCTTTTCACTTCCGGAACAACCGGCAAAAGCAAGGGAGTTATGCTCTCCCAGATGAACCTTATCGACAATACCTTCTGTTCTGATGACACGATAGGCAGGGGACTTGACACTAATGCTCCGAATAATATCCTTTCAGTTCTCCCGCTGCATCATGTATTCTGTCTGAACAGTGATGTTTTCCTTTCATTGAAACATGGATGGACCATCTGTCTGAATGGCGACCTTAAGCTTATCGTTAAGCATCTTTCGCTTTTCAATCCTGTACGTATGTGTGCAGTGCCGGCTATTTCGAAGGCTTTAATGAACCGTATAAAGCTTATGGAGGAGCAGGAACCCGAAAAGAGCAAAGAAGAAATAGTTAAAAGTGTTCTCGGGGATAAGCTTGTCCGTATCACCTCCGGCGGCGGATACCTGCCTCCCGAGCTTGCTGAGGAATTCAGGAATCGCGGAATCGAAATCGGTCAGGGCTATGGAATGAGTGAATGTTCTCCGAAGATTTCCGTACCTGATTACAATCGTCCTGACAAGGCTGCTTCTATTGGTAAGCCTGTTGAACGTTGTGAAGTTAAGATTGTTGACGGGGAAATTCTTGCAAAGAGCCCTTCCGTTATGATGGGATATTATAAGGAACCCGAAGAGACAGCAAAGAGTCTTGACTCGGAGGGATGGCTCCATACCGGTGATCTGGGATATATTGATGATGAAGGCTTCATTTTCCTTACAGGAAGAAAGAAGAACCTTATCATTCTTTCGAATGGTGAAAATGTTGCTCCTGAGCCCATTGAGAATATGTTTGCCGGAGTCCGGCTCGTTCAGGAAATCGTCGTTTATGGAAGCGGTGACATAATTGCTGCCGAGATTTATCCGAATTTCCCATGGGCGAGGGAACGCGGCGTAAAGGATATCAACAAAGCCATTAATAAGGAAGTCAAGAAGGTCAATGAAGGACTTGCGAGCTATCAGCGTATCATGCAGGTACGTGTGCGTCAGAAGCCTTTCCCGAAGACCTCTTCCAATAAGATTAGCAGGGTAAAGTATTTCGAGGAAAGAGAGAGTGAGAAGGAAGCCCTCCAGAATATGCATCTGCCTGAGTCTGACCTGCAGCAGACGATTTATGACTGTGCAACCTCAGCAGTCGGTCATAAGAAATTCGGCATAGACATGAATCTTTTTGAGAACGGCCTTGATTCAATGGGTTCGGTGATGCTTCTTTCAGACCTTTTCGAGAAGATGAATTTCCAGCTGACTCTTGCAGAACTTATGGATAATCCTACCGTCCGTAAGCTTGAAGCTCTTTACTGGGAGAAGGAAAATGTGGCACCTGTTGATTACACGAAGAGGGATGTATACGATATGATTTCCCTCCAGCTGTATTTCGCTTATTATATTCGCGGAAATTCAACGGGAAATATGCCTTTCCTTTTCAAAATCAGCAAAAGCGTTGATTTAAGAAGGCTTAAGTATGCGGCTGAGCAGGTATTCGAGGTACATCCTGAGCTTAAGTGTATCATTAAGCCCGGTGAAAAGGGCATCCTTCAGAATTTCAGGGATGATGACAGACATATAGAGATTCCTATCATCACGATTTCCGATAAGGGATGGGAAATCGAGAAGAAAAAGGTTCTGAGATACTTTACTTTCCAAGAGGGAGAAGACCTTTTCCATTCAGCAATTTATCAGACGGACAGCGCAAATTATTTCCTTTTCGACCTTTGCCATGCAATAGGTGACGGGACAGCAATGCGCATGATTTTCGATGATATCAATGCCATTTACAGCGGAAAGGAGCTTCCGAGGGAAGAGTATACCTTCTATGAGTATGTGGTTGACTGGCATGAGAAGTTCAAGAGTGGTGAAATTGCCAAAAACCAGCATTATTTCACAGAGCTTACAGAGGGCTACAGATACAAGAGAAATGCTCTCACAAGGGTTGATGAATATGATCTTGAGCATAGTCACAATGCCGTTATCCGTAAGCCTTTCAGCTCGATAAACAGGGATAATGTTCTTGGTTTCTGCAAGAAGACGGGTGCGTCTGAAAATATCTTTTTCCTGGCTGCATTCCAGTACTGTATCAAGATATTTACAAACCAGTCGGATGTTGTTGCAACAAGTATTCACAGCGGACGTATAGACAGCCGTTGGAACAGGATTAGCGGGCCTCTTTTCAAGAATTACCTTTACAGGTATGATGTCATTCCGCATGAAACTGTTCGTGAACTCCTTAAACGTATGAGCTCGCAGGTTATGGATACCATGGCATCTCTTGCTGATACCCTTCACTACGGTGAGTTCTTTATCCAGTATCAGGGTGATCTGCTTCAGGTTGATACCATTGGTGATGCTCCCGCTGAGATTCAGCATTTGCAGCTTGACTCGCTTCCTTTCCACCTTATGGTGCACCAGATCGGGCAGGGCTATGTATATGAGGTTAGATTCTGGGAGAACCGTTTTGATGAGGTTCAGGTCAAAATTTTTATGGAAGCTATGGAAGCGGTAATGTATGCAATGTTCACTGAGCCTTCCGTAAGAAGACTTGCCAAGCACCTTCCGGAGAATCTTTATCCGAAGCACTCTTTTGTAAGCAGGGACAGGCTGAATGAACTTGCCGGTTTTGAACTGATGGATGGAAATGCTGATAATAAGGATGTGAAAATCTACGTTCTTGACCAGCGTTACCTTAAAAAGCCTTTTGGCGCATGGGGAGAGCTCTTTGTAATGGATACTCCTGTAAAGGGTGCAAAGGATATGGTAACCTATCCTTATGGCGACGGTATTCTTTATGATACCGGTCTTGTTGCAAGGATTCTTCCTGACGGAAAGCTTGACCTGCTTGAAAATTCCGGAAGAACTATTCTCTGGGAGTCACCTAAAGGAATGGTTTTCCCGAACCTCGGTGCTATCGAGAAAACTCTTGTGAAATGCGACGGAGTTGACTCAGCCGAAGCATGGCTTGAATACTGTGATGGAAATTCGATGAAGCTTATGGCGGAAATCTCGACCTCGAAGAAGGTTGATGAAGATGCCTTGAAAGAAGCAGTTAAAAATGAAGTGGGCGAAAATTTCGTTCCCGAAATTATTTACAACTGATATCTGCAATTATTTCAATTTTCGCTTAATAAAATGATGCCAGGGTCAAAAGTCATTCACCCACTGGCAAGCAAGCTTGCCATGGTTGATGACTTTTGACCCTGACATCATAAAATAACGATTTAAAAGGAGAAGAGCTTGCGAGGGGTGACTCGCAAGCTCATACTTATGAGGGGGAGATAGTGAACTAATCAACTATCTTGAAGCC
>CAJOPI010000081.1 GCA_905236275.1 uncultured Lachnospiraceae bacterium
ACCTCATCGGCGGCATTGTACTTGGTTATATCTGGCAGTTCATATTTAATAACGTAGTATTGAAATGGACCTTTGATACCTTTGGATACAACAGCTCCATGCTGTCTAAATACAATACGGGATTTATCGCGATAATCATGGTTTATATCTGGCAATACGCAGGTTATATAATGATGATCTATATTACCGGTCTGACGACGGTTTCGACAGATGTTATCGAGGCTGCGGCAATTGACGGGGCTACGGCGGTACAGACCTTTTTTCTGATAAAGCTGCCAATGATCGCGTCTACCATAACGGTCTGCACATTCCTGACCCTGCAATCGGCATTCAAGCAGTTCGATGTGAATATGGCTTTGACGAACGGTACAGGCTCGGTAAACTTCATGGGAAAGTACCTGTCGAACGGAACGCAGATGCTCGCGCTAAATATCTACAACACGGCGATCACAAAGAACAACTACGCTATGGGACAGGCGAAGGCGGTGCTCTTCTTCCTGATACTTTCAGTCGTTTCTATAATCCAGGTTCGTATATCAAATAAGAGGGAGGTGGAAATGTAATGGTAAAAAAACTTACAATAGGCGGCATAATCATAAGAATCGTGTTTTTCCTCATAGCACTTTACGTTCTCTTTCCGTTCCTTCTCGTCGTTATAAATGTTTTCAGGACGGCTAATGATATAGTTGCGAACCCTGTCAGCACTTCCGGAATGGAATTTGGCAAGCTGACGAAGAATCTCACGGCTGTTATAAACAACAGCAATTTCAGCTTCTGGTCGGCATTCGGAACCTCAGCGATTGTTACCGTTCTTTCGATAGTACTTCTTGCACTCTTCGGAGGAATGGCTGCATGGGTAATATGCCGTAACAAGACAAAGTGGTCGATGTTTATCTACATGGTATTCATCGCGTCGATGATAATTCCCTTTCAGGTTGTAATGCTTCCACTTATCTCGACCTTCAGGGATGTCGGAAAATTCCTGGGGATAAGCATGCTTCAGTCCTTCCCCGGAATAATCTTCGCATATCTTGGATTTGGCGGAGCCATGACGGTATTCATTCTGACAGGATTTATAAAGACAGTTCCTTATGAACTGGAAGAAGCCGCAGCGATTGACGGCTGCTCACCTGAGGGAACTTATTTCAGGATAATAAGTCCTCTGCTGAAACCGCCTATCGTAACGGTTACCATTCTTAACGGTATGTGGATCTGGAACGATTACCTTCTTCCGTCGCTGATGCTCGGACATAATGGTAAGGTAAAGACGCTTCCCGTTGCAGTGCAGGCTTTCGTTGGCTCTTACGTTAAGCAGTGGGATCTGATCCTGACGGCAGCACTCCTTGCGATCATACCGATGGTAATTCTCTTCCTCTTTGCGCAGAAGCAGATTATGGGCGGACTTGTAGACGGTGCCGTAAAGAGCTGATGGATTGGAATTTTTGAAAACTCTCAAAGAAAACGGGGAATGTAGTTAGTGTAGCATTTCAATACACTGGAAGTACATTCCCCGTTATTTTTTTTCAAGATGAAATCTTCAGTTCAGTCCGAAAGCGTACCAGCAAATCATCTGCGAGGCATCCTCGCATCCCTGCATTGCACCGTTATAGCTTGCTTTTTCGAAAGCCCCAGCGTCGGATGCGGGTCTTTCTATGAGGGCGCTTACGTTCTGAAGTATCTTGCGAAGGCTCTGCGGTTCGACCTTTGTGTCTTCGCTTTTTATATCGTCGAATTTGATAACAACTTCGGCAATGGTTTTTGACTTTGCTTCATAAAAAGCACCATTTACGAGATCCCCTTCATTTCTTCTCGTGTTGGAAATATTTGCACATTCCTCTCCTGTGCTTCCGAGTATTTCTCTGAGTTCTTCAAAAGTCATGTTTTCGTTTAATGTCATAGACCTTAACCTCCTCTCAATTATTAGGATTGTAAATGTTATTTATCTACAGCTCCTTAAACGGTAATACCGTTCCCCTTGTATTGAATATATACAGTTCTACAGCTTCTAACATTGATTTCGGTCAATAAAGACAAAGAGTGACTGTAATCGGTCAATTCGTTCGTTAAATCTGAAGTTGTATCTAAAAGTTATGCTGAAATGTGAGGTTATAGGATAATATCAACAAATATTATGAGGAAAACCTCTGATAAAATGACAAAACATAAGCTTTTAAAAGCCTATAAATACAGAATACTTGTTAATTCGAATATCAAATTACGGAATTATTATAATTTTTAGTACAAGTTTATCAAGAAAATACAGTTTGGGATATTGTGCAATCTGTATATTTGTTATAAAATAAAAGCAAATTAATTGTAAATTTTTTCGCGGTTTGTGGGTTTACTGCGGAAAAACAGATGGGAGGTATTGAATATGAAAGGATTATTCAGAAAACTCGTTGCAGTTACAACTTGTGTTGTAATGACTGCAAGTCTTGCAGCCTGTGGTTCAACAGGTTCTACGGCAAGCTCGGAGCCTGCGCCTTCAGCAGCACCTGCAGCTGCGGAGAATGCTGACAACGCAGGAGCAGCAGACACAGCAGCCGTTGACAATGCCGACATAAAGATCGGAGTTTCAATCTGGTCATCAACCGACGTGCTCGGTTCACAGTGCAAACTCATTCTTGATGAGGCAGCCAAGGCACTCGGAGTTCAGGTTCAGTATGTAGACCAGGGACACGTATCCGAGAAGGTTACGGCTTCGGTTGAGCAGCTTGCAGCAGCAGGATGTCAGGGAATCATTATCTGTAACTCTTCTGATACAGAAATGACTTCGGCAATCAAGACCTGTAATGACAACAAGGTTTATCTTGCACAGTTCTTCAGAATTATTTCAGAGGAAAACAGCGCAGACATTTATCAGGCAGCAGTTGATTCACCTTATTTCGTAGGTGCTGTTCACGAGAATGAGCCTGAAAACGGTGAAAAGCTCGTAAACATCCTTCTTGACAAGGGTGATCGCGATATAGGACTTATCGGTTGGGAGCAGGGCGATGCTACATGGCTTGGAAGACTTGAAGGCTATACAGCAGGAGTTGACAAGTGGAACGAAGCTCATCCCGATGACCAGGCTAAGCTTTCAGAGCCTCAGTATGCAGGTACTTCTTCAGAGGGTGGCTCAAAGGCAGCAGAAGCTCTTATGTCAGCAGATCCTGATATAGATGCACTTATTCCTGCAGGCGGCGGCGGAGATCCTCTTCAGGGTGCTATCGCAGCAGTTGAAAGAGCAGGCAAGACTGATTCCATCGATATCGTTTCGACAGACTTCCTTCCCGACCTCGGAGAGAGACTTGAAAACGGTTCAATGGCAGGTGAGTCGGGCGGACATTATTGCGACCCGCTTTTCGCTTTCATGATGGTTTACAATGCTATCAAGGGCAATTACACAGGTTTTGAAGGCAGCTTCAACGAGGTTCCTTTCCCTTACCTCTATGTATCATCACCCGAGGATTATACTGATTATGAGAAATATTTCGTTAACCAGCTTCCTTATACTGATGATGAGCTCGTTGAGATGTCAAACCAGAGCTTAGATGACCTCAAGGCTACAGCAGCAAAGCTTTCAATCGAAGACGCTGCAGCAAGAGCCGGCAAATAATCTGATTGCTTTAATCATTTATGATTCCAGTGCAAAAAGCCTGTTCACACCTGCGCTTGCGCAAAGGTGGGGACATGGCTTTGATGCACGCCCCGTATGAGCA
>CAJOPI010000082.1 GCA_905236275.1 uncultured Lachnospiraceae bacterium
AGCGAGCTACGCTGATTGACGATAACGCAGCAAGTGGAAGTTTATACAAGCAAGTGTGCATAAGTTATTTATCTACAGTTCCTAAGCTGGGTTTGTTGGAAAAATAATAAAGGAGATAATAAAATGAAAGTTTTAGATGCTGAATTAACAAAAGGATTCATACGCATGGCTAATGATGGCTGGGAGCAGGGCTGGCATGAGAGAAACGGAGGAAACCTCTCTTACAGAATGAAGGCGGAAGAAGTCGAAGAGGTAAGAGACGATTTCACTCCGAAGGAATGGCAGAGCATAGGGACTTCTGTTCCGGACCTTGCAGGCGAATACTTTATGGTTACGGGTTCCGGAAAATATTTCAGAAACGTGATCATCAAGCCGGAAGATTCCTTCTGTATAATTGAGCTTGATGATAAGGGTGAAAACTACAGAATAGTCTGGGGACTTGTAAATGGCGGAAGACCGACCTCTGAGCTTCCTTCACACCTTATGAACCTTGAAGTAAAGAAAAAAGCTACAAATGGCAGATACAGAGTTGTTTATCATGCGCATCCTGCAAACACGATAGCACTTACCTTTGTACTTCCGCTTACCGATGAAGCTTTCACACGCGAGCTTTGGGAAATGGCTACAGAGTGCCCCGTCGTGTTCCCTGATGGTATCGGTGTTGTGCCCTGGATGGTTCCCGGTGGAAGAGAGATAGCAGTTGAAACCTCGAAGCTTATGGAAAAATATGATGTTGCAATCTGGGCTCATCATGGAATGTTTGCTTCGGGTGAAGATTTTGACCTGACCTTTGGGCTTATGCATACTGTAGAAAAGTCTGCTGAAATCCTTGTAAAAACACTTTCGATGACTAATGCAAAGCGTCAGACGATTACACCGGATGAGTTCCGTCATCTTGCAAAGGACTTTGGCGTGAGCCTTCCGGAAAAGTTTCTTTTTGAGAAACAGAAATAATTCTTACCTTATGTTTACAAAAAAATCAGATGCGAAATAACATTTGCATCTGATTTTTTGTGGCTTCATGACTCTTCAAGAAGTGAATATAAAAGTTTATACAGGATTTCAGCTTCGTTTTGGCTGAGTCTTACGCAGCCTCCGATCTTCGTGGGAATATCTACAGCTTTTTCGCGCAGGGCGAAGCCTTTGTCTGTGAGATAAAGACGCACAATGCGCTCGTCATTCTGACAGCGTTCCCTTCTGATAAAACCATCCTGATCCATCTTTTTTATAAGTGGAGTAAGAGTACCGTTATTCAGATAGAGCTGCTTGCCGAGCTCGCTCATGGTTATCCCGTCCTGTTCCCAGAGAACCATGAATACAATATACTGGGTATAGGTAATTCCAAGCGGCTTAAGAACAGGCGTATAGAGATTTACAACCTGTCTTGCAGCTGCATATAGGGGAAAACAGAGCTGATTTTTCAGTTTGAGCTTTTCATACTTATCCTTATTTTCGTTCTCTTTCATATATTCACTCTCGCTTTTTATGATTTTTAAAATAAGTCCGGGCTCCTGTTTATCCGGAAAACAGGAGCCTTTCAAAAACTATGATCAAATCCTTAGATCAAAGCTTCAACAGCCTTCTCAACCTTTGACATATCGATTGTAGGCTCGAAACGCTCTACAACATTTCCTTCTCTGTCAACAAGGAATTTGGTGAAATTCCACTTGATTTCAGGATTGTTACCATAATCCTTGTCAAGCTTTTTCAGCATTGCAGACATCATCATAGCTGAGGGCCCTTTGCCGAAGCCTTCGAAGCTCTTCTTTGACTTCAGGTATTTATAGAGAGGAAGAGCGTTATCTCCATTCACATCAGACTTCTTCATCTGGGGGAACTGTGTGTTATATTTCAAGGTGCAGAACTCGTGAATCTCATCATCGGTTCCGGGAGTCTGACCTGCGAACTGGTTGCAGGGGATATCAATGATTTCAAGTCCCTTATCGTGGAAATTCTCATACATCTTTTCGAGAGACTCATAGTGAGGAGTGAAACCACATCCTGTAGCCGTATTTACGATAAGCATTACCTTGCCCTTGAAATCAGCAAGTGAAAGCTCTGTTCCGTCCGGTCTTGTTACTGAATAATCATAAATGCTCATAATTTATTACCTCCAAAATTCTTTCTTAAAATCTATATCTTAACTAACCGCCACAACTTTCATCTAAACAGATTATATCTGATGCGATATAATCTGTCAATCCTAAAATGTACTGTTTATATTTTTTTTATAATCGAGTATAATAAAATGATGTCAGGGTCAAAAGGTCAAAATCCGATTGTGCTTGCACAAAGAGGATTGAGACCTTGGGACCCGCAAAACACGAGCA
>CAJOPI010000083.1 GCA_905236275.1 uncultured Lachnospiraceae bacterium
CAATCGGTAATGTTAATGAGGCAACAATAATAAAGTATATTGCTGAACAGTATGAAAGGGATCGACTGGAAGGAGAGACCAAAAGATAATGAGCCGCTTTTAAGCGGCTACCAGTAACATGATGAATGGTTTGCTATGCCGCCTTTAGGCGGAAACGCAACAAGCCCTGGAAGGGCTAACGCAAACCACCAGCAGAGCTGGTGGTTATGACTTAGGATGGAATTGCGGATATAGCTGGGCTGTGATTGTGAAGCAACCATGATACCTTGAAAATTTATATTTTACATCGGGAACCTGAGGTGCAGCAGATAGGCATTTGAGAAAACAACGAATGCTCAGCTGTCTGAACGCTGACGGATTTTCACGATAATTTGACAGTGTGTTTTGGAAATGTTAAAATGATGCTAATAAATGAAAAAAAGGGTGTCGCCGGTTAAACGGCTGACTCTCCTTTTCAGGCTAAAGAATAGCCGTCCAAGTTGTCAGGCCGGGGCGGCTATTTCTCATTTTTCTTAGTATCATTTCGCTTGTCACGTCCGAGCATGTATCCAATCCCGAAGGCTGCAATAGTTAAGCTCAGTACTGCCACATATTCAGCTAAAGTCAACATATCCGAAGCCCTCCTTTCAAATGAAACTTGATGCGGATAAAAAAGTGCATCTGTATAAACTGTTCATCGATTGGAGGGGTAATGTAAGAAAATCCCTCCAAAACTACCCGGAGAGCCTTCGCCGTCCACCTTTGTGGCGACACCCTGAATCAAAATTATAACATGAAAATATGTTCGCGTAAAGAATGATATGACTATGGATGAGGTTATAAAAATAATTAGCTCTTTTATTATAACCTGACAATTTGACCAGGTTGAATATTAACTCCCGATGTAGGATCTGAAAAATATCTTACATCGGGATTTTTCTATTGGGATTTTTTGAATAAACAGGTGTTGATTATGAATCTTTCAATTTTTGGTGCCCAAGGTTATGCGCTGGGTGCGTATGAGGCATTAAGAACTTTATATCCGAAACAGGATATTCCTTTTTTTATGGTATCGTCTCTAAAAGGGAATCCGTCTGTGCTCGGAAATATTCCCGTAAGGGAGATTTCAACGGTAGCAGCGGAGATGACGAAGGAAGAGAAGGACTCTTTTGAAATAATAATTGCCACACCTGAGAATGTTCAGCCGGAAATAGAAGAGATTTTGGAAAATTATGGATACAGACATTACACTCGTCTTGATTCCGAAAGATGGGGAGAATTGATGAAGATGTTCCACATTAAGCTGGACCGATTTCTTCCTATTTCGGTGCTTCCGGTCGGATATACCAAGCCTTTTATCAGGATTTTCATGGCGAAATCCCATAAGGACAGACCTTTGAAAAATCCTCCTTTACTTGAAGATTATACATATCCACTGCAGGTCGGAGCGGAGAACGCTGACGTGAGAATAGCTGATCTTGCTGATAATTGCGGAGACAGTATTTCAAAAAAGAATGTCAATTATTCAGAACTGACGGGGCTTTATTGGATATGGAAAAATAAGCTTTTGCCGCAAGGGGACCCTGAAACTGAAAAGAGGCAGTACTATGGACTGAACCAATACAGACGAATGATAGTTTTTTCGGATGATGATTTATTAAGACTGTGTGACAATGATGTAGATGCAGTGCTTCCGTACCCAATGCCTTGTGAACCGGATATTAATGCTCATCATGAGCGCTATCTAAAAGACGTTGATTGGAAAGCAATGCTTACGGCACTCAGAGAAATTCACCTGGAATATGCAAACTTTTTTCCGGAAGTGCTAAAACAAAAGTATCTTTATAATTACAATGTGATTCTGGCAAAGAAAGCGGTATTACGAGAGTATTGTGAATGGTTATTTCCTGTATTAGAGCGAACTGAGGAGCTATCAATTCCCAAAGGAAGTGACAGAGCTGATCGCTATATAGGATATATGGGAGAAACATTAGAAACACTTTATTTTATGAAAAATGCTGACAGACTGAATATAGTTCATACTGAATGTAAATTATATGTTTAAGGATGTGTATATAATTAACGCCACCACGAAAAGGCAAAGTATGCCTATATCAACGGCAGATCTGAACCGGAAGTTGAAACTAAGCTGATCAAGAAAAAGGCTGAGTGTTAATTTCTTGGGAAGTTCAAAGAACTCCAGAGTGCTATGTCTGTAAACAGGAATGCCCATGATTAAAACAGGGTGTGAACTCCAGTTCACACCCTGATGTCTTCTTATGCAATAATATCGTCTAACACTTCTTTTGCTGATTTAACTATATCAGCGTCAAAACCTTCATCTATAAGGGTTTCGGCAGAAGAACCGGCTTTAAGGCGCTTTATGGCAGTAGCCAGTTCGGTAGTAGCCTCGGTTCTGCCTTGGTTTTTTGCATTAGCTGTAGCCGCATCCAATTCGGGTTTCATTAAAGTTCTAAGAGCCTCACACATACCTGGTACCTCCTTCAATTTCTTAAACAATTCCTTATTTTCTGCCAAGGCAAGCTGTAATACAGAATCGGCATTATCTTTATCGTCTTTTTCGGACAATCCCTTAGCAGATAGTACAAGTCTTTCGCCAGTCGCTTCATTCATTTTGCTTGTTAAAGCTCTTAGCCACTGATGTTCTTCAACATTTAGTCTGGATGAAACGATTATCTGTGTAGTGAAAAGAATTTTTTCACCGGTGACATAATATATGCCGGGATATTTTTCGTGTATTTTGCAGTTATTGCTTTCGAACCATTTGAACAGTTCTCTGGGCATACCTTCACGAACAAGTGTCAAAGTTATATCATCAGCCTTTATACTGTCTGTGCTTGGACAATTAGCTTTGTATAAACACGCATATGC
>CAJOPI010000084.1 GCA_905236275.1 uncultured Lachnospiraceae bacterium
AGCCTCACTCAGCGTCTGTTTGAATTAAGGGTTGATGTGGCCTCTACGTTACAGCATCAGCAATATCTGGACGATGAGTTCTGCCAGGATCTGTGCAAGCGACTGAAGGAACATCTGCATGGGCAAGTGATGAAGCTGAACGAGAATCATCAGAGTGTAAGACTGCAATGGGAAAAGGTGAGAAAGTTTAAACCAGTTGAGGCATGGACCTACCTGTCGAGCTTCGATGTAATCGAGCTGCATGACATAGCCCCGCTGATAATCGATGAGAATGCCGACTCAAAGGCTCAGATGGTTGATGCCCTCATGCTGCATATAGAACTCTCGCTGCTTCTGCCTGATGAGATCATTGCTACCAATAGCAAGAACAAAATCATGAAGATAGCACATAGGCTGGAAGCGAAGGGCGCCGTTCCTGCAGTAAAGGCCAAGATGAATACCATCAAGGCTGTTGCAAGGGTGGAGTTCTGGGAGAATACATCTTTGGAACAGCTGGAACAAGTGAGGGAAGATCTGCGAGGCTTGCTTGAAAATCTGAAATATAACGGCAAGAGTTTCGTGATATCAGTAGATGACACCATAGAGATAAAGGAGGATGTGGAGAAGCCCAAACTTTATGTGAGCTATAAGTCTCGCATACTCGACTATCTGCATGAGCACAGCAATCACGAGGTAATCCAGAAGATATACGGTCTGGAGAAACTGTCGCGTGAAGATATCATCGAGCTGGAACGCATTTGCTGGAAAGAACTCGGCACCAAAGAGGAATACGAGAAATATGTCAGCAAGGGAGAGATGATATGCGGCGATAAGGTGGCGATATTCATCAGAAGTATTGTTGGTATTGATAAGATTAAAGCGAGGGATCTTTTCTCGCAATTCCTGAGTGATACCATGCTCAACTCTTTGCAAGAGGAATATCTGAACCAGATAATCAGCTATGTTTGTGAGAATGGTGATATACAGCCTGCTGACATGTTCCAGGATGAGACACTCTCTTCATACGAGTGGGGAAGTGTGTTTGGCGAGAACCTGCCCAAACTTGGTAATTACGTAAGAGAACTACATGAACGAATAGCATTATAAGAGGATTTTGGCGTTAATCATAAAAAAAGAATGTAAATATTTGCGCATATAAAAAAGATGTAGTATATTTGCACGCCCTTTGAGAAAGAAGGGCTGACTCTGAAATAAAGAGCATCCAGCAGGAATCTGGAAAATCCCCTCGAACTGCAACCCTCGATAATAGGATTTTTAGCACAGATAATAGTTGGACTGCGTGCTCACTCCGAACAGGCGTGGGCATTAGCAGTACATACATCTGTGTTAGAGTTGTTGCAGACTTGAGGGGATGTGTTGTATTCTAGTGCCACACGCTTTCCTTTTGGAGTCAAGATATGAACTTGCAATTATACAAAATGATAACATCTGAATTACCAAGAGAACTGTTCTGGCACGACAGGGAAACAATAGAAGAACTCTACGACGACCCTATAAACAAAGAGCTATATACTATCTACAGACAGATCCATCCCAAAAATCTGTCTGCATTGAGAGTATTAAACGAAGCATGGTATATCTGCGAACGTATCTACTACGATAAAAATCCAGAAAACGAGATTGGCAGCTATATAGACATAGTGAAGAAAGACATGAAGGGCAATGAGGCTCTCGCTATAGTTATGAGTATGGTTTGCACCATATTCAGGGTGCAGAAAGACTGTTTGATAAAGCAACATACCGAAAAGGCGACGAATATCATAGGTTGTTTCTTCTCTGAATACAACTGTTGGAAGGCATATTCAAGTTTCGCAGAATCGGCTATAGCAGAAGGAAAACTCTATGATACAGACTTCAGGCCACATCGTAGCAGAGGAATCTCAAAAGAAACGAGAGAGAGGTATGAGGCTCAGATACTTGCTCTGGAAATGAAACTGGCTGAGGCAGAAGGAAAGATAGAACGCCTGAGTAAAAAGAAAAATCCTTCAGTAGAAAGAAGAAATAAAGAACGCATCTTCACTTTTTCGGATATAGTTAATTATGGTGAGAGCTGCGTGGAGTGGCCTGACTGCCGCCCACTTCTTGCTATGCTCAAAGACCCAAAGATGGGCATAGCCTCTAAATGGGAGTTGGAGAGGATAGTAGAAGTTGAAAAGGACTTCAAGAAACGTAAGTATGGCGATTATGTAGCCGGTAACAAAACCCAGTTTGAAAAGGGTGCAGGCGTTACAAATATGAATCTACCAGAGGGTATCAGTGCCGAAGACCTGATACGTTTATTACAATCAAAGAAATAAAATGGCAAAAGACGGAGATACAGTAAAGGGGAACAAATACGTATTCGAGGCTGGCAGCATGCAGTTGAACATCGTACAGAATAACTACCCAAAAGTCAAAGACCACAAGCAGAGATTCGATGATAGCGAATTTGTAGACTTCGAAGAAGATTCTGATGACCAGCCCGTAAACCTCATATTCAAGAAATTCCATGATGGCAAGCGGATCGACTTCAGGAAGATAAGAAAGATACTGGAAGAGAAGCTCGTTAATGAAATGAATAATAAATATGAGTGGTATGCAGCATACAGGACGCTTTATGATCTGAAGATTATGGAGGTCGTGCAGCTCTCAAAATTTGCTGAGCAGATGAACACTTGGTTTCCTAATGCGGTATACCCCTGTGTAGAAGACAGGTTGGGCGATTATGCTAACGGTCATACCATTAAGCCATTTAGACTTTGGACGCTTGAAGTTTTCAGGGCAGATAAGAAAAAAGGCCAGTCGGAATCTGGTTTTAATACTTTGTATAATCATTGTAATGAACTGAAAAACAGCTTAACCCCAATACCTGTATTAACGGATTAAGCCGGGATTTATCCCGACTTTTATCCCGAACCTATCCCGAACCTATCCCGAACATCCCGGAAAATCTGTGTAAACGGATTTTTCGGGATTTTTTCATTTCCTTTATTAATAACTTTGCACTCAGAAAGTTTTCTTGAATACAAATTTTTCTTGTAATAGCGATTACAATTACTGCTTCATTAGAAATGGTTTTTAATTGCCCCCTTTCGGTTCGTGAGAATAGAAAGGGTTTTTAGAAAGAGAATAGTTCACATTATTAATAATAATAAAGGTCGCCTTGAAGGGGGCGACGTAAAACAAAAACAAAATGAACAAGAGAAAGAACAAGAGAATGCATCTGAGTGATCCTCAACCGTTGGAGTATTTGCTGAGTCCAGATGAGACTTTGAAGGTGATGATGAAGGGAACGGACGTGAGTTGCAAGCTGGTAGAGGTTCTTATCAAATCAGGCAAGGGAGTCGTCGGCATGTGCGCAGCCGTGTTCGGACTGGCTAAGGCTACGGTGCTCATCAACGAATTGATTGCACGCAAAGGCTTCGATATGACAGGCGTCTACAATGACGTGATGCAGTTCTTTGAGGAGTATGCTGAGACAGAGGAGTGCAAAGAGTGTTTCGAAAAGCATGGACTATAAGAAGGTAAAAAAGTAAAAAGGTAAAAAAGTAAAATGTACGCGCATGAATACTAAAGAGAAAATGGCGGTACAGCCAACAAACGAGATTGTTGCCGACATGCTGAAAAAGCGCAACAAGGGCA
>CAJOPI010000085.1 GCA_905236275.1 uncultured Lachnospiraceae bacterium
ACTCATATTGGGGCGGGTCATAAAGTCATTCACCCACTGGCAAGCAAGCTTGCCATGGATGATGACTTTTGACCCTGACATCATTATGATGTTAAGGTCAAAAGATATGTATCGGAATTTGAAAGGAAATTACGCTCATGAATAGTTTAGAAAAGGCCCGCGAATATGAAGAAAAGCACAGGAAGGAAATAACTGCCGGAGAACGTCCGCTTTTTCACCTGACGGCGGCTACAGGCTGGCTCAACGACCCGAATGGCTTTTCTTATTATAATGGCAAATATCATCTTTTTTATCAGTACAATCCCTACAGTACAAGATGGGACGCCATGCATTGGGGACATTGGACTTCGAGCGACCTTATAGATTGGGATTATGAGAAGGCGGCACTCGCACCGGATAAGGATTATGAGACCGGATGTTTTTCGGGAAGTGCGATAACGGATAAAAACGGCAGACATTTACTTATTTATACTGCCCATAATGAGCATGGGAAGGGCGACGATATTTTCCGCGAAGAAACACAGTGCCTTGCTTTCGGTGACGGCGAAAACTACGAAAAATATGAAGCCAACCCGATATTGACGGCTAAGGATATGCCGGAGGGGGCTGATAATGGCGATTTCAGAGACCCGAAAATCTGGTATGAGGACGGGCGCTATTACTGCGTGATTGCTGCGAGATTAAAAAGCGGCTACGGTGCCGTATTGCGCTATGAGTCCGAGGATGCCCTGCACTGGACCTACAAGGATACGCTGAAAGCTAACGACGGACGATGGGGAAAGATGTGGGAATGCCCCGACTATTTTACGCTCAACGGTGAGCGCGTTCTTTCCATATCCGTAATGAATATGAAAAGGACTGATGCTCGTTACAGAAACGGCAACTGTGTAATGGCATTTGTCGGAAATTCGAATGACGCGCAGCCGCTTGATGTCGGCTTTGATTACTATGCACCGCAGACCATGCTCACAGAAGACGGACGAAGAATAGTTATCGGATGGATGCAGACACCGGAGTCCGGAGGCTGTATACCGGAGGAACAGAAATGGTTCGGACAGATGAGCTTCCCTCGCGAAATGACGCTTAAGGAAGGCAGGATTTATCAGCAGCCGATAAAAGAGATTGAGACGCTTTACAAAGAAACCGTAAGCAAAAGCGTTGAAAAGGCTGATGGCAAATCTATTTCGGGAATTTCAGGCAGAGCTGTGGATATGACTGTTGAGACCCATAACGCATCTTTTTATAAAATGAAATTTGCCATGAAAGCTGATATTTTCGTCAGTCTTTCCTATGATAAAGAAAATGGGTATCTCCTGCTCGACCGCAGCAACAGCGGACGTTCATCTGCAATCTGCGACTACAGAAGGGTTCAGATAGGAAGATATGATGACTTTAAGCTTCGGCTTCTGCTCGACCGTTATTCCTTCGAAATTTTCATAAATGACGGCGAACATGTACTTAGCGGAACGCTCTATGAAACACCCCTCTATGCAGAGGATATGAGCTTCAGCTCCGATGGAAGCATAGATATTGTGTTGAATAGAATAGATAGCGAATAATTATTAAGGGGCTGCCTCAGCAGCCCCTTTTGATTCCTTTGGATAGTTAATCTTCGCGCTTTACAATCGCAGCAGCGCCCATTCCACCGCCTACACAAAGGGTTGCGAGACCTGTGTGTGCGTTTCTTCTCTGCATTTCATAGAGAAGTGTAACAAGGATACGACAGCCTGAACATCCAACCGGATGACCGAGGGCGATAGCGCCGCCGTTGACATTGAGCTTGCTTAAGTCAAATCCAAGATCGTGTCCTACTGCAACAGACTGAGCTGCAAATGCTTCATTTGCCTCTATAAGATCAAAGTCGGAAATCTGCATTCCGGTCTTTGCCATAACCTTCTTGGTTGCAGCAACAGGTCCGATACCCATGATTCGGGGCTCTACACCGGCGAGCTCTCCGCCTATCCATGTAGCCATAGGCTTAACGCCAAGCTCTTTTGCCTTTTCTTCGCTCATAACGATGATTGCGGCAGCACCGTCATTTATTCCTGACGAGTTACCTGCTGTAACCATTCCGCCATCCTTCTTAAATGCAGGGCGAAGCTTTGAAAGAGATTCCTTCGTAACGCCTGCTCTCGGACCTTCATCCGTATCGAAAACGATTGTCTGTTTCTTCTGCTTAACTTCTACGGGAACTATCTCTTCCTTGAAAACGCCGTCAGCCATGGCCTTTTCGCATTTCTGCTGTGAATTTGCAGCAAATTCATCAAGCTGCTCTCTTGTAAGTCCCCAGTCCTCACAGATATTTTCAGCAGTCATGCCCATGTGATATCCGCCGAAAGCGTCTGTCAGGGCATCCCTTATCATGGTATCTATAACTGTGGAATTACCCATTCTGTATCCGAAACGTGCTTTATCGAGTGCGTAAGGAGCCATAGACATATTCTCCGTACCGCCGGCAACGATTATATCGGCATCACCCATTGAAATAAGCTTTGCAGCAAGGTTTACACAGTGAAGACCTGAACCGCAGAGTACGTTAATGGTGGTTGCCGGAACTTCTACCGGAATGCCTGCATTTACAGCAGCCTGACGTGCAACATTCTGTCCCTGACCGGCCTGTATTACGCAGCCCATATATACTTCATCAACCTGTTCGGGCTTTATGCCTGATCTTTTCAAAGCTTCTTTGATAACTACTGTTCCCAGATCAGCCGCAGGGGTGGTCGAAAGAGCTCCGCCCATAACACCGATGGCTGTTCTGCACGCACCTGCAAGTACCACTTTTCTTCCCATAAAAATGCCTCCGTTTATGATAGTATTGGATTGCTTGTTAAAAAACTAACAATAAAATACTATCACAACAGAGGCTATTATTCAAGGCTGAATTATATGATGTCAGGGTCAAAAGTCATCACTTTTGACCTTAACATCATTACATGGGTTAATCTACGGAAACTGAAATTCCGCCGCGCCGTTCGGACGGCTGTATAATTACGGTGACATTTGCGCCGGGCTGCCATTCGAACTGATAGGATTCGCCGGAAGCCTGACCGATAAAGGTCTTCCATGAAACATCGGTTGCGACTCTCGGATCGCAGGGACCATTTGCTATCCAGCAGATAACTGCGTCAGGGTCTACGGAAACTGTGTTGTTGCTTCCGACATTCGAAAGGACTATAGGATTTCCGTCAGAAAGTACCGCAACAAAGGCGTTCTTTCCACGCGCAGTAAGCGTTGAGGTTGCAAGTCCTTTCTGCGACATGACTCCTACTCCTATAAAACGTACATTGTATTCGCAGTCGGATGTAAATGCCAGTATGTTTTCAGACTCAACCGAGATGGTCTCGCCCGGTCCAAGATGGTAAACGACTACATGCTGACCATAATTCGCATAATAGGTTACGGAGTCGCCATTCATTGTAACCTTCATAAGCGGAAGGTTTTCGCCGGTAACCCTCCGGACAAGCGATCCTAATAATGCCTGACCGAGCCCCGCCTGAGGACCAAAGAGAACCTTTTCAAAACTGTAATTTTTGTATCCCGCATTGTCGCCGGCGATAAAAGCACCCGCCTTTACGAATAAAACGTCGTTTCCGGTACAGGTTACCTTCAGGGTTAATTCATTGACTGTTTCAAAATTCAACATAATATCCTCCTCTACACTACCTCAACTCCGTATAATTCACACAAGCCCGCAAGGTCTTTCTGAACGCCGTTTCCAACAGCGCTGAACTTCCAAGAGTCTTTATATTTATAAACTTCGCCAATCATCATTGAGGTTACGTTGTCATAATACTCATCCATCTTGAAGCTAACAATTTCAGAATTGTCGGCATCGTTTATTATCCGGACGTAAGCATCCTTTATCATGCTGAAGTTCAGATTCTTTTCAAAAGCCTCATTGATCGTAAGTACAAATACTATCTTGGAAACAGCAGGATTAAGCTTTTCGAAATCGACGGTGATGATTTCCCTGTCAGCTCCGTTATCTACGGAAAACCTTGTACTGCCGTCCGGACTTCTTTCCTGCCCATAGAACACGAACCAGTCATCTCCGATGATTTTGCCGTTGTCTCCCAAAAGAAAGGCTGAAACATCCAGCTCGCAGTCAGGGTTCAGCAGATTCCAGCCAAGACAGGCTTTTATGGATGATAGATGACCCGAAGGCATGAGCGGAACCTTCTGTCCCTTCTGAGTGGTATTCATCAATGGCGGCGTGGGCTTGTCCTTTACAACAGGAGCCGGCGCCGATTGCGAAGCTGGCGTTACTGTTGCTGTCTCAGCGCGTGCTGTGTTTTGCACCGGAGTCGCCTGTGCGGAAACCGTTCGCGCATTCAGCACAGCTAAATTCTGATAGGATAATGGAGGTGTGATCTTTTTCTCGTTTAGCGAAAGCAGATTTTCTCTGCTGAGCGGACCTCCTGTTTTCATGGGAACACTATTCATAGACTTCCCCCTTTTAATCATGACGTAAATGTTCTGTGTTATCCGAACCATCTTTACTCAGTTAATATGCTACCACAGATAACCTCAAGCCTCAATGCCCCAGTTGAAGGAAAAGATTGGTTACTATTCATTTAGCAGCCAGCACCTTACTGCTGGCTGCGTAAGAACATGAAGTGGGAGTGAGGGGCACCCTTTTTGCGTAGCAAAAAAATTAAAATGGTGCCCCGAATGTTGCA
>CAJOPI010000086.1 GCA_905236275.1 uncultured Lachnospiraceae bacterium
AACCGCACTTTCCGGGGGCATGGGAAAGGGAAACAGGAGCCGCCTTTTAAAGTACGGCAAATACAGGATCCGCCACCAGAACCGGGCAATCGGACTCGAAGACTTTGACAATCTCATTTATGAGAATTTCGGAAATATCGTCCATGTAAAGAGCTTTGACGGACTTGACGGAGAAGGAAAAAGAGCGGCAGGGCATGTAACGGTTGTCATAAGCGGAATGATAGAGGGCAATGAGCGGACTGAAAGGGAACTGTGCTCGAAGGTCAGGAACTTCCTTAGTGAAAGATGTGACTGTACCCTTACGGAGTCAGGACTCCTTGAGGTGAGAACTGCGATACAGATTGAAATCTCCGCAGACGTTACGGTAGTGGTCGATAATCCTGAAGGGGCGGCAAAGACCCAGGAGAAGGTCAATGAGACCATAAGCAGGCTTATAAATGAAAAATGGAGCAGTCGTGAGATCGGTGAGCAGATAAGGATAAACGAGATCTATAAATCGCTGAAGACCGTTAAGAATATCAGAAGCATAAGGAAGATAATTTTCGAGGGCAGATGGTATGAAAACGGAAAGCTTATGCTTGCACCCATAGAATCGGACACGCAGTTCCCTTATTCGACTGTTAAATCCGGAGAACACAAGGTCAATATTGAATTATAGTCCGTAAAAGAATGAAAAGGCTCATGGAGCGAGGGGAAAGATGATTCAGGCAAAAAATCTCGACAATCAGAACTTTGAAGACATAAGCGAACGTGCCGTATCGCGTATTCCTAATTATTCGGATAACTGGACTAATTTTAATCTTACCGATCCGGGTATCACGCTGATAGACCTGTTATCGTGGTACAAGGAAATGGAGCAGTATGAGATAAATTTTTACAGCGATGAGATCGCAGAGAGACTTCTCAGACTGACGGGAATGAGGCGTGGAAAATCAAGACCGGCAGAGGCGATGATACAGATCGATGATAAGACTGCCGGTTTCCGTCCGAAGTATTCAAGACTGATGACGAAAGAGGGCATAATCTTTGAAACGGAGGAGATAATTCCCGAAAAGATTCCGAAGATAAAAAAGGTTTTCATAAAGGAGAAGGGATCTCTTACAGAGGTAAGCGACATACTGAAGGAAGGTGTCGGCATCCACCCTTTCAGCGAATTTGAGAAGGAAAAGACGGAGCTTGTACTGGAATTTGACGAGATAAGGGACGATAGCGTGATGGTGAGCTTCGATGTGCTTGAGCATAGCGGGAGAGTGCGAAATGAACCGGATGAGTTCAGCGAGACACCGAGGGTTATTTTCTGGCACTGGGAAGGAAGCAGCAGTGACTGCCTGATGGAGGACGAGACCAATGCCCTGTCAAAAAGCGGACGCATAAAATTCAAGGTTCAGGGAAAAAGACTTGTCGGAGAGATCAGGGATGCGGGCTGCGAGGAGGAAGTTACGATAAGCCGTATAAAATGCGGTGATATAAAGATCAAACAGAAAAGAACCATTGCAAAGACCGAATACAAGAAGATAGCAAGGGGCAGAAAGACCCCCGTAGAGCTGACTGATTTTTCAATGTCCGACTATGAGGTATCCGTATTTCTAAGGACTGAGAGGGGCTGGGAACAGATCCCCTATGAGGCGGTTTACCGGGATGAAGGGGTGATAATGAGCCTGACGGTTGACAGCTCCGGGGCAAAAGAGGATGACGGGGAAAATTTAAGGATATCCTATGCGGAGGCATTGCTTTACGAAGATCTTTTCTTTGATTCGTCGGGAATGCCGAAGCAGGAGATACAGCTGACGCTGAATGGGATGATACCACTTGAGGATTCCTTCGTGATAATAGCCGACACACTTATGCCTGACGGAAGCATATCCGAGGAAGAGTGGAGGGAAGTAACGGATTTCCATTCTTCTGACGAGCGTTCAAGGGTTTTCGTCTATGACAGGGAAAACGAAAAGATCATATTCGGTGACGGTAAAAAGGGAGCGATAATCCCGAGGGGAGAAAAGGCAATACTTATCGCGGGAATGGAGCTTTCGGAATGCTCCGGCGGAAATATCCCGAAGAATGCAGGGCTTAAGTTTGTCGTGGATGAAAAAGAGGTCGAGAACAGTGAGGCATATTTCGGACGCGACAGGGAAGAAATAAGGGATATGATGATGCGCTGCCGCAACAGGATAAACAGCACGAGGAAATGCGTTACGGTTGCCGATTTCGAGAGGGCGGCATACGAAACCGCGGGTCTCAGGGTTGGAAATGCAAGGGCAGTTCCGGGATTTGACAGACAGGAGCCTACAATGATCAGCCGTTATCCCGTGGTGACGATAGTGGTTACGCCTGATTCCGACAGGGAAAAGCCCATGCCTGATGAAAGATTTCTGAATGCGGTCAGGAGAAATATAGAAGACAGAAGGATAATCGGTACACTGGTCAGGGTAAGCGGTCCTGTATATATCCCGATAGACCTGCGAATGGAAGCATTGACTTCCGGCAATGTGTCAGAGGAGAAACTTAAGGCAAAGATAAGGCAGGCACTTACGATCGGTAGACAAAGGAAAATAGGTGACAGTGTATTCGAGGGAGATATCGAAGCGGCAGCTTCGGAATTAGACGAGATATTGACAGTTACCAGGATAGAGATATCGACGAGTTCTCCCGAGTGCTACAAGGATGCTTATGGTTATCTGGAAATTCCGAAGGACGGAATACCATGGCTTAGAAGTTTAAGGTTCAGGGGTTGATAAGATGGGAAAGAGTCAGAAAAAACTCAACTATATGAGGGCAGAGGACTGGCTTCGATGCAAAAGCAAGGGATTTATAAGAGAGGGCGACAGTCTGATGCTTGACCTCGAAAAGACGCGAACTGCCTTTCTGATCCTTCCTGTGATAGACAGCGGAGAACATGGCTACTTCTGGGACAGACTCTCTCTTAAGGGCTTTTTCCCGAAGGACAGCGCGGTAAGTGTCTATGCGAAGACCTGGGACGGAAACGAGAGGGTTGGTGAGCTTGAAGATTTCAACATCTCGCTGAGCGATGAGAAGATCAGGAAAAAGCTTTATGACTTCACCGGTCTTCCCATTTCAAAAGGGACTGATTCACTTTTGTTTCTTCGCGGAAGAAAGCTTTTCCTCGCCTTTGAATTTTCCGCGGGCGGCAGGGAGGCACCAAGGCTTGATGCGATGTCGGTCACGGTGGACGGAGACCACATGACGGATTATCTTCCGGCGATTTACAGGAATGATGATTTTACCAGGCGATTCCTCTCGATCTTCAACAGTATGTTCATCGACATGGAAGAGAGGATAGGGAATCTTCCTGAAATCTTTGACCTGAACTCGGACAGACCGGAGGTCATAAAAATGCTTGCCTCCTGGCTCGCCATATCCGGCTCACGCTATAGTGATGAACAGCTTAAGGAATGGATACAGACTGCTTTCGAGGATTATGAAAACCTCTATACGAAAAAGGGCATCAGACGAAGTATAAAGAGGATGACGGGTAAGGACGCGCTGATCATAGAGCACTTCGAGGTCGATCCGAATTCCATAAGCAATATTGACTCGGAGATATACGAAAGACTTTACGGGGCGGATCCTTTTACCTTCTTCGTACTGCTTCCGGAGGATACCTTTAGGAGCAGGGAAGAGAAGGAAATATTTCTGGCAAACATGGCAGACCTGATTCCTGCCGGAAGAAAAATGGAACTTATCATAATGAAAGAGGGAATACAGCTTGACTGGCATTCTTACCTCGGAGTCAATTCCGTTGTTGGTGATTATACCAGGGTTAAGATAGATGAAAACATGTCACTACAGTTTGATACTGTAATTGGAGGAACTGAATACCGTTAGTGCTTTAGCACTTACGGTATTCGCATCCGGGACTATATGTCAACATATAAACTTGCTTACAAACTTATTATACGAGGAGATAAGGCTGATGGCTAATGACTTTTTTCCGGTAGAGAGAAACAGATATTTTTACGGCAAGCTTTTAACGGTTAAGGATTTTGAGGCGGAGCAGAATTACAACAGGAATAAGCACCGTTTTTCAAATATAGCCATGAACGGAGCGGGTGTCGTGTATGGTCTCGGAGTCACTGTACATGACGATTCCACACTGCTTATCGAAAGCGGCTTTGCGATTGATTACGAGGGTCAGGAAATAATTCTCGAAGAGTCCCTCATAAGGAAACTTCCAATGATCGACGGTTATGAATCGATAGGTGATTCCTCTGATGTATGGCTTGCGATCGCATATGAGGAGGAGGGAACAAAGCCTGTAAATGCCGTAAATACCGGGAACACGGCCAACAGTGAATTTAATATGACCCGTGAGGGCTACAGGCTTTTCCTCAGCGCGGAGAAACCTGACTTCAAGGAAATTCTCGAAAGCAATGGTTATAAAAATGTCAGCACGATTTATTCTGACAACAAGCTTTCCATAGTTGCCGCGATTGACGATATAGTGGTTTCGGGCATGGATCTGAACGTGCATTTCCTTATCGTGAAGGATTATAATACTCCTCCGATAAACTTTGTGCTGACGGGTGAGAGCGAATTTACAGAGAGCGGTATAGTGGAGCTTGTATATTCGCAGGCATCGCAGGAAAAACGTCAGTGCATGATAGTCGATGTGCCGGTCATGATAGACGGTGTGAGCGAGTATATAGGACAGCTTTTCAGCAGAAATGTGGAGCTGAGTCTGGAGATCGGTTCCAGACATTACAAGAATTATGTAAAGATTCCGGCAGAGGTTAATGCCGTGTCCTCTGAGAGGGATGCGGACGAACTCAGGAGAAAGAGGGACAATCTTGCCGTTCATTTAAGGGAGAAAAACGTTCCTATCTATCTTTCCAAGATAGAACTGATACATTCGACGGCAAGCGTATTCATCAATACCCTGACGGACCTGCCCTTCGAGCAGAAGATAAGGCGTGGTACTACAGAGGGAATAAAAAATTCCGGACTTATTAGTGTCGAAACGAAGGTAAGAAAGATTGAATACTGGCAGAAGCCCGATGTCAAATCTTCTTACAATCCGAAGAACGGAAAGCTTTCCTTTGAATTCGGCATTCCTGTTCCCGAACAGTATGATTACTCGGTATGTCATGGGGTGGTTGACCTTGAGATGCCGGGAGGAATAAAGGTTAATTCGAGATTTTATTCGGAGGAGATACCTCACGGACTGGGATCGGGTACGGTAGATGTAAGACTCTCGATAGAATTTTTGTCTGAAGGAAACGGAAAGTCGATACTTTTCGGTAACAAGGAGGTATTCAAATCAAAAAATTCCGGCGTAAATCCGCCATGGGCCGAGGTTGCAGCGGTCGTGTTCCCGGAAAAGGGAACAATGAAGATCGGAGTCTGGCTTCATGATACGGTAGAGGGTAACAGGATCAGGGTTCATTATTTCGCGCAAAAGCCTGAAAGGGATACGGACAGGATCTATGACAGGTCAAAGCCGGTGGTTCGCATACTGCCTGAGGTTACAAGGCTTTCGGCAGGCGACAGGCTGCATTTCAGGGCCATCGTCGAAGGCAGTGATGACAAGGGTGTAACCTTCAGGGTAGAGGAAGAAGGCGGTGGAGTTATCGATATAAATGGCGTATATCAGGCTCCGGAACAGACGGGTACTTACGAGATAGTTGCGGAATCAACCGCAGATCCCGAGTCGAAGGCAAGTGCTTATGTAATCGTAGAGTGAGGATGGGATGGAAGATATAATTCGGGAAAAATACAAAATTGAATATGAGCTTAGGAATGTCCCGGGTTATACTGCCTACAGGGCTGTTGATATAGGGGACAGGGAAAAAAAGACCTATATCCTGAATGTCTATTCAGACGGAAATGTAAAGAGATTCGTAAAGACCTTTCATGACCTGAAAAACTGCCCGGAATACAGGGAAACTTTTGTGGACGGAGGAAAGCTCGCTGCGGTATTTGACTATAAGACGGGCGAGGACATAGACCTTATATTTACAAAAAAAGCCGACCTCCCGATCGAATACAGGTTGAAATCCGTTGACCAGCTTTTGAATATAGGACTGATAGCGGAGTCATTTCCGGCGGACATAAAATTCAGGATCATAGAGCATGACAATTTTCAGGTGAAGAAGTCTTCTGAAAAGATAGAAGTGAATTTTATGATCGACCCTGATATCTATAATAAGGATTACGTGGATATACTGACAGGTGAGATAAGGAAAATGCTGAAGAAGTCATTCACGGAACCGATAATAGAGCGGGAATTCTTTCTTCTCCTGAAACGGAAACCGGTGAAGGATGGAATAGAGCTTTATTCAAGATGGAAAAAGCTGTTGCCTGACCTGAGAAAAGTATACAATAAACAGAATTCGATGCCGATAATAGAGTGGGCATTCTCGATAGTCATACAGAATATAAAGTGGTTCTTCATGAGAAGATCTGTCGGAAGGGATAAGAAATGAAACTTGCAGCCAGAAAAATCTTGCTTTATGTCCTGATATTCGTAGTTCTGAATTTTATTGGGCTAAGGGCTTTTAACAACTATATGTTCATAATTGTTGGTGAAGCGTTGGGGCTGAATGAA
>CAJOPI010000087.1 GCA_905236275.1 uncultured Lachnospiraceae bacterium
CGTAGTAGCTTATGGTTTCGTAAAGCATGTCGGTTATTTCGTCTTGGATTTTTATGGTATCTCCAGTTTTCTTAATGTTTGATTTTTTAAAATCATTGGGATAAAATGATAGCATATACTGAACAAATCTGAAAGAGATGATGCGGTTTGAATTTTGATTTTTTAGAAAAATATGGTGCAGATTTTGATAATATGGGTGGAAATGGAAGGCAGATCATCTTAAAGGCGCAGGAGTTCGAGAGGCAGAGGATAGCCAGGGACTTGCATGATTCTACAGTCCAGACATTGACAGGGATGGTACATAAGCTTGAATTTTGCTGCAGGGTTTTGGAAAATGATCCTGTCAGGTGTCATCTTGAAATGAAGGTAATAGGAAATAACCTTAGAAAATCCATTGGAGAGATTAGGGACATTATCTATGACCTTCGCCCCATGGCGTTTGATGATATCGGGCTTGATGTTGCATTAAGACAGCTTGTTGACCGTATAGCTGGAAAATCCATAGAAAATGTTAAAATAAGCCTTAATATTTGCAATGACCTTTCAAAAATACAAGACGTGGCTGCATTTTCAATCCTGCATCTGGTTGAGGAGGCTTGCAATAATTCTTTGAAGCATTCAAAATGCCGGAATATTTTTATTGATATTGATATTGTTGGTGACAATAGGTTGAAGCTGTGCATATCCGATGATGGAGAAGGGTTTGATTTGAAAAATATGAAAAATGACAAGGCGGGCAATTCCGGATTTGGCATTCCCATTATGAGGGAAAGGGTTTACCTGCTAAATGGTTCGTTCGAGATAGAGTCTGACATAGGCAGTGGAACGAAGATTTTAATTTATATTCCATTGTAAAAAGAGGTAATTTTTATGATTAGATTAATGATTGCTGATGACCATAATATGGTAAGAGAGGGAATAAAGCAGTTGCTTGAGTTGGACGAAAATTATAGGGTTTTATTAGAGGCCGGGGATGGCGTTGAATGCATGAAGATATTAAATGATGGAAATAGACCTGACATCTTGCTTTTAGATATCAACATGCCTAATATGAATGGCCTTGAGGTTTTGTCGGAACTTGGAAAAATAGATAATCCTCCAAAGGTAATTATCCTGACAGTCCATGATGAAATAGAGTACCTTCTTAAGGCGGTTGATATAGGAATTGATGGATATATTTTAAAGGATTCAAATCTTATGGTTTTGAAGAAGGCAATCAATGCCGTTTTTTCCGGAGAATCATATATTCAGCCGGAACTTATCCCTGAACTTAACAAAAGGCTTATAAAGAAAAATGATGAAAAGGATCTGCTTGCCGAGCTTACTAAAAGGGAGATTGACGTATTGAAGCTGGTTGCAGAAGGAAAATTTAATAAGGAAATTGCTGAAAAGCTGGGTATTAGCGAGAGAACAGTTAAGAACCATGTTTCTAATATGTTTAAGAAAATTGGAGTTGCTGACCGGACGCAGGCCGCCGTGTTTGCTATCAGAAATAATTTAGTCGATATTTTTTAGTTCTATATGTAGAATGTTTCACGTGAAACATTCCTATATATTGTAACTTTGAAAGTTCCGCTGTCGTCAGGCAGCATATATTGGCGAGATGCACCTGCCACCATGACTTTCATTCATGGTGGTGCTGTCGGCGGCATGGGAGTTACTCTGAAAGTTCCGCTGTCGTCAGGCAGCATGTATTGGCGAGATGCACCTGCCATCATGGCTTTCATTTATGGTGATACCGTCGGCGACATGAAATTTATACTAGTTAAACTTAATAGCTGCCTTTAGTTTAATTGCATATACCGCGGAGAAAGCTTTGAATTTTGTTCGCAAGTATAAACGCTCATATCCAAATGAAACCACCATGTCTTTTGTCAATGTTTCACGTGAAACATATACTAAAACGAAGATGACCTCCACTATTAGCGAAGCGTAGGCGGAGAAAATAAATTATACTAGTTAAACTTAATAGCTGCCGTAGGCAGGTATTTTAGTTTAACTGCATATACCGTGGAGAA
>CAJOPI010000088.1 GCA_905236275.1 uncultured Lachnospiraceae bacterium
ATTACGCGTTGATCATATTGGATATCTTGTCAAAAGACCCGAAAAAGCTGAAGCAGTTTTCAAGGCCATGGGCTACAGCGTGAAGCGACCCTTATTCCATGATAAAAGCCGTAGGTGTGATTTCAGCTTCCTTGAAAAAGACGGACTCGTGGTTGAACTTATCGCCCCTTGGGATAAGGAGTCACCGATTTTCCCAATGCTGAAGCATCACAAAAACATGGTTTACCATATCTGCTACAGCAGCGACAATAAAGATGAAGATATAAGTTCTCTTGAAAATGCCGGTTTTAAGCTCGTTGAACCGCCGAAAAAGGCTCCGGCGATTTCCGATACAGCTGAGGTTGCCTTCCTGATGCACATGGAAATCGGCATGATAGAACTGCTCTTTGACCACGCAGATTATTAGGATCTTATACACAAATACGCAGAATGGAGGAATTTTTCATGACTAGAGATGAAGTATACGAAAGACTTACGGAAGTATTCAGGGATGTTTTTGATGACGAGGATATCAGCATTTCTGACAGCACCACTTCAGCTGATATCGCTGACTGGGACTCATTCGAGCATATCAACCTGATACTCGCTGTCGAGAATGAATTCGGCATTAAAATCCCGATGGGTAAGGCCGTTGAATTGAAAAATGTCGGTGAACTTGTAAATACCATACTCGCATCGGCCGGTAACTGAGAAACTGTTCACAAATACATTTGTGCTGAAAAAGGCAGGTGGAATAATGATTTCCCCTGCCTTTTTATTATTCAGCCTTATGCACTTCAAAGGTCTTATTGTCATCATCACAGACAAAATACTGCTCTGCGAGCCATCTTCCGTCTTCCCTGCTTCTTACCACTATCTTCATGTCAAGACTTCCGATCTCTTCCTTGTCTACAGTCTGAGGAACAATGCCCATTTTCTCAAAGCAATAATCAAGGGCATAATGTTTCTCTGCCTGAGTCTTATCTGCCATATACACCTCACAGTAGCTGTTCTCAGGATTAATACCGAAAATATAGGAAACAGGCTCTGTCTTATCCGCAAGCATTTCTATCCTCTGTTCTTCCCACTTCTCCTTGTCGGCATCCCATGCCTTCACATACTCCTCATCATCAAAATGACCTTCGAGCGAACATTCATTTACAAGATATTTACCAATATAATCGGTGAGCTTAGCCGCTCCCATAAAGTTCATATGAACAGGATCACCGAAATCATGATCAAAATCAAGATCAATGAGTTCGGGTTTTACGGCTATATTCATTGCAGTTTCACCGTTCTCCTCAGTAATTTTCATGAGAGCGTTAACCTGCTTCTGAAAACCTGTGGTCAAATGGTCTCCATCCACCGGAATGTTCAAAAGCACACATTTTATGTTTTTTTCCTTACAGAGATCAAGTATTTTCCGATAATAAACAACTCCATCTCCGCCTTCAAGCTCTTTTAATTCATCCGTAATCTCGCCGGTCAGTCCGCTTACCTGCATAACCTCCGTCATAAGATATGCGCCCTTATCGTAATTAATCTTCCTGTTGAAATCCTCTTCTTCAAGATCGTCAATACGGTCATGATAAGCATAAAGATTAGATAAAAAAGCAAGCTTTCCGCCATCAAAAAACTTTGAAGCATAGTTTATTGCTTCAAGCTTATTTTTATTCAAGGGCAGATAATCAATCGATTCATGAACGAAACCATAACCGCAGTTTATTGCATTTTTTTCATCCGAAATCTTTGACGCATCTACAAATATAATCTTCGGATTCGAATGCTCCAAGGCTTCCTTCAGAACGTAGTAGGAAACCTGTATTGACTCTCCCGAAGAAGCCAGATTGTAGGAACTGATTCCATAATTATCCCATAGATAAAAGGGGTCTATTCCCTCATGCGCTTTGCTCGAACCGATGATCAGCACATCAAAATCAGTCGAAGAATTGAAAAACTGATTTTTATAATAATAACTGTCCTTATTCGAAACAATGCCTGAAAGACCGTAGCTTATGGCGGCGATCAATAAAAGAAAAACCACCGTTCTTATACATTTAATTCTTTTCATAATAAGTTAAAATCCCTGATATATAAAATCGGATGCATTGAAATTCGGTCCATAATTACCATAAAGAATCACTATCACAAATAATCCTATCCATATGAACCACCTCAGGACAAGTCCCTGATTCCCGATCCAATTACGGCAAAAGCCGTACTGTTCCCTGAGTCTTCCCGCTATGTAGAGAATAACTACGGACAAAATCATAAGATTCAGATCCACAACCGTAAGCGAGGTTTTCAGAAGGCTTCCATCAAAAAGCACCCATGGATTGAAATTGACTGTGAAAAACGTCGAAAGACCCTTGATCATATTAATTGCCGAACCTACTCCGTCTGCCCTGAAAAAGACAAGCGATATTGAATAAATAAAATAGGTTCTTATCCTTCTGAAAAGATGCCATCCGTAAGAATCCACCGGAACATTAAGCTTTTTATTAAGAATATCCAGCCTGTCCTTCATAATCTCTGAAAGAGACATTATCAGCCAGAAATAAATACCGCAGCCTATAATATATTTATAATTTCCATGCCATATACCCATTACAAGCCATGAAAAAAACATTCCAAGCGTTACGGTAAAGTTCTTTGATGCTTTCTTTCCAAATTTCTTCTTAACGGCTTTTCCTGCATTGACGGTCATCTTGCTTTTAAGCACAGGATACATGATGTAATCTCTCGCCCAGTTTCCAAGCGACATATGCCATCTCTGCCAGAATTCCTGTGAACTCTCGGAAAAGAAGGGATTATTGAAATTCTCCGGCAAGCTTATGCCGAACATTTCCGCAACACCCAAAACTATATCAACACTTCCGGAAAAATCACAATAAACCTGTATCGGATAAGCAAAAAGCGCAAGCCATATCCATATTCCATCATAATTGACCGGGTCAGTATATACAGGATTTACTATTGCCCCAAATCTTCCCGACACCACAAGGCACTTAAAAAAGCCCCAGAGCATTCTCTGCGCTCCCTTTTCTATCCTCTCCAATTCAAAGCCATGTGGTTCATAGAGAGACTGCAGGTTCTTATATTTGCTGATGGGTCCCGTTGTCATCTGCGGAAAAAACGACAGGAAAAGAAAGAGTCTGAAAAAATTCCTTTCAGGCTTCGAACTGCCCCAATAACAGTCCACAATGTAACCTATTGCCTGACAGGTATAATATCCCATACCAAAGGCGGAAGCAAGCGGTATCGCCTGAAGAAGCGGAAACGCAGGAATCCTCGCATGCATAAAGGCAGATGGCTGTATCCAGTAAGCACTGCCTTTCATAAGAAACCATACCGCTGCGATTATGATTATCGCCGCCGCAACAAAGGCTCCGCCATGAGCATTTAGTGTTACCTGCCCGCTCGTATCCACATCCTTTATTGCAAAACGGGTAAATAAATAAGCTACCAGACTTGTAAACAGCAGAAAGACAATAGTATAGGGAACCGCTGCAAGCAGATAGAAGGAAATACTCAAAAAAAGGAGAGTCCACCATTGAAACTTTCCCGGAGTAAGATAATATATCAGCAGTGCTGCTGCCAAAAAAACAAAAAAACTAAATGAGGTAATTGTCATCGAAATCATTTTTGTATCTTTCTATCTTCCAAACTGATGAATCAATATATTTCTTACAGCTATTTCCAGTCCCTTCAGCGAAAAAAGGATTCCTGTCTTCTTATTTTTAAGAAGCATCAGCTGAAGACTGTCATAAAAGCCTTTTACAGTGATTTTTTCGATTATGTTTCTGTAGGGCTCTTTTTCTGTAAGCGCATTAAATTCACATATTCTCCTGCTTCTCTCGGTTTTGTTGTCGGGATGGCAGAAGTCCAGCATCAGATACTCTCCCAAAAGAATCCTGTAATATTTTCTTCTGACCGCCTCTTTGAAAATCCCGCCCTTATTATAATTCTTTACGAAATCGCCATAAGCCTTCAGTGTTGCCTCCATTATGCCGATTATCTCAGGATTGTAACGGTGGCTTATGGAACTTCCAAGCATCCTGTAATGATAGCCAAGATAAGCATAATAATAAAATGAAGCGGAATTTTCTATAAGATTAAGTATAAATACAGTATCCTGACCTTTTTTTAAGCCCGGCGTATATCTGACCTTTTTATCCCTGATGACAGCTGCCCTTATAAGCTTTCCCCAAGGGGTCCCTACTTCAACAGGTCCAAGTGCACTGTCACCTTTGAGAATGGCAATCTCCAGCCTTTCCTTTTCGAAGACTCCCTCCGGAACCTTCTCCAGTACCCGGTTTATTTCCCGATTGGTATAATTTGTGGCATAACCAAAAAAGGTTATGTCGGCATTGGATTTATAAGCCTCTCTCAAAACCTTCTCACAGGCATCCTCTTCTATCCAGTCATCAGCATCCACGAACATGATATAGTCGCCCGCCGCGGCTTCAATGCCGGCATTACGGGCGACTGAGGTTCCCATGTTCTCCTGATTTATGACCTTCAGGGACGGATGTGATTCCGCCATTTCCTTAAGCAGCTCTCCTGCATCATTCGTTGAACCGTCATTGACGGCTATAACCTCTATCTCATCGGCTATTGTCTGTCTCAGACAGGAATTGAGAGAAGCCCTTAAGTAGCTGCTGTCAGTATTATAAACAGGTATTATTATAGATATTTTCATAGATTTTTACATCGTTTTATTAATCTTGTATTTCATTGAATCTTTATTTGCCTTATAAATAAAATTCTCATAGGCAATCCTGAAAAGCCTTATAAATACGCTTCTCGGTATGTGTCTGTAAAGGATTTTTTCTATCTTCAGGATAAGACCTATCCTCGCCTTTTTCTTCTCGTAACCCTTCCAGGGCGAAAGCATCAGATATTTATCAAAAAGGTCATTATCCGGATGAACGTTATCGCTGTTCCAGGGGAACTCGCCTACAAAACGGAAGAAATGATAAATCTTCGGTGCAGAAAGAGCGTCCTGTAACTCCCTGCGTTTGTAGAATCCTCTTTCCCCGAAGGTTTTATAATAATCCTTCAAGGAAAACGCAAGATAGGAGGGTTGGATATTATATTCGGGCGGAAGCTTCAAAATCTCGCCCTTCAAAACCACATTAAGGAGATCCTGATCTGGCGAAGGATACCATGCCCGAACATTTTTCACATGATTGCTTATTCTCTCCGAGCAGCGCATCTTCCGCCACTCTTTCATGGAGAACAGTATCACTCCCGAATTATAATAATAATCCGCCCTTGTAAAGCCCAGCCTGCCCTTATGCAGACGCACAAGAGAGTCAAGGCTCATTGCCAGCGGATGTCCCTCCATCGGCATAATTGCAAGCTCATCAAGCATACCGCTCACAATTGTATCCGCATCAAGATAAAGAACCCTGTCAACGTCATCCCCCAGTACATAAGGCAGGAAAAGCCTCATATTTGCAGCATAAGAGCCCCTGTATGTCGGCATCTGGAGCTGTTTCATCATCAGCAGGAGCTTTTCCGTTTTCACGAAACAGATAGCCCTCTTATACTGTGCCGCAAGAAGTCTGAATTTTGCCTCGGAAGAAGCCGAAAGCTTCTCACCTAAGATAAAAACCCTAATTTCTTCAAAATGCCTGTTATTTTCAAAAAGAGAGGTCAGCGATACTCCGCAAAAGGGTGCATATTTCTCATTTATCTGATATAGTACGTCCAGTTTCATTCTTGAAGTTATCCCCATTGTCAAAGTTTATACGCCGTTCCTCTACGACAAGCGGCCGGTGCATAATACGGGTATTAATGTTCAAAATATATTCTCCCATAAGTCCTATAAAGAAAAGCTGTAATGAACCTATGAGGAAAACACCTATGATCATCGGCGCATAACCGGCACTGAAATGATGCCAGTCAGTTAGCTTCAGTACGAGATAGACAAGTGCGATAACAAAGCTTATCAGACCCGCAAAAAAACCGATAAAGGTCGCTATACGCAGTCCCACCTTCGTATAAGAGGTAATGGAGAGCATTGCCGCATCATAAAGCGAGTAAAAATTGTTGCTGGTCTTTCCCGCACGCCTCTTCGGCTGTTCAAAAGGAATTTCCTTACGCTTGAAATTGTACTCCGCAACGATTCCCCTGAGATAAGGAATAGGATCGTCGAGCTCTCTTAGCAGGTCTATAAAGGATTTATCATAAAGTCCCGTACCGGTAAAGTTCTCTATGAGCTTAACTGTAGACATATTCCTTATCATCTTGTAATAGCATTTACGCAGGAAAAAGATGAAGCCGTTTTCCTTACTGGTAGTCTTTATGGCACTGACTATCTTATAGCCCTTTTCCCATTCTTCGACATATTGCGGTATCATCTCAGGCGGGTCCTGAAAGTCACAGCTCATGGAAATTACTGCGTCCCCGCTTGTCTGACACATAGCATAAAAAGGCGAATTAAACTGACCGAAATTTGTCACGTTTAAGATTGCTTTGATATTGCTGTTTCCTGCGCAGATTTCTTCAAGCTTTTCCCTTGTACCGTCTTCGGAATGGTTATCAATGAAAATAAGCTCATAGTCATATTTCGAAAGCTGCGTCGTCATTATCCCCACTATCGTCTCGCTCATAGGTCCTACATTTTCAACCTCATTGTAGCAGGGAATCATTATACTTAATTTTTTTCTTCTTTCACTCATCGCTATCTCAAATCTTCTGCGCTTCAGCTCTTACAGCCTCATACTCTTCCCTCGGCAGGAACGGGTACATATCGTCGCAGGCTGCTGATGTAATGGTTCCGTCAGGCAGAACCTTTGATGAAAGCTTAGGCTCAAAGTTCTGTTCAGGGTCAACCATTGCTTCTACGAATATCGGCTCATCACCTGAAAGTGCCTCTTCTATTTTTTCATCAAGTCCTTCAAGACTGTCAATACGCATATATTTCATTCCAAAAGCATCCGCGAGCTTTGAAAAATCAGGGAAGCTTACTCCCGAATCCGCGTCAATTCCCACATAAGAGCGGCCTTTGAAAAGATTTTTCTGTGTCTGTCTTATGGAATGATAGCCGTTATTATTCAAAAGGAAAAGCTTTATGTTGAGCTTATTGTGAACAACGGTTTCAAGCTCCTGCAGATTCATCATGAAGCTTCCGTCGCCGTCAATGCAGACAACCTTCTTACTTTTCCTTGCAACTGCCGCACCGATGGCCGCCGGATAGCCGTAGCCCATCGAAGCACTTCCTGAATTGGTGAAAATCCTCTCACCCTTCTTGATATGAAATGCCTGGAAGGTCTGAACACAGGCCGCACCATTTCCGCAGACTATTGCATCATTGTCCCCAAGGTGCTCTGACAAAGTCCTGAGGAATGGATAAGGATTCATGGGAAACGCTTTCTCGGAATATTCCGGCAGCACAACGGGATAACGCTTGTTTATCTCCCTGCACCATTTCAGCCATTCACTGTGGTCTCCCACTTCCTCATCAATACAGTTTCTAAGGCTTCTGCAGACATCCTTCACGTCTGCGTGAATCGGCATATCTATTTTAACCGTAGGCTTTTTAAGCTCGTTCTCGTCAATATCAACTACAATCTTGTAAGCGTTCTCCGCAAACTGGAATTTATTGTAGCTTATCATCCTTAAATTCATCCTGCAGCCAAGTACGAGCAAAAGGTCGGCATTCTGTACGACGAAGTTTCCGCCCCTTGTTCCGACGGTTCCCGGAAGTCCTGCGTAATATTGGTTCTCTTCCCACAAAAGGTCATTCGCATTCCATGCAGTAACAACCGGTATCTTCAAGGCATCCGTACAGTCGAGGAATACCTTGTAGGCATCACCGAGTCTAATCCCTTCACCTGCAAGAATTACAGGTCTTTTAGCATCATGGATCTTCTCTAAAATCTTATCCGTATAGGATTTATCATAATAAGGTCTCTCAACCTTCTCCGTATTCCTGCTGTCAAAGCCTGTAAGCTCGTCAGGGTAAATGACAGTTCCCTGAATGTCCAGAGGAACATCTATCCAGACAGGTCCCTTTCTTCCGTTGTTTGCAAGAAACCATGCCTTTTCAAGCTGATAACGTATCTCATTCGGATTGGAAATGGAAACACAGGATTTTGTAATGGATTTAACCATTTCAATGGTTTTGCATTCCTGGTCACCAAGCTGTCTTAAAGGAGCTTCCGAGGCCGTTACCATGGTCTCTCTCTTTGCCTGTCCCGAAAAAACAAGCATGGGTATGGAATCAACATAAGCCCCGAACACACCCGATACGGCATTTGTGCTTCCCGGTCCTGCCGTAACACATACGGCTGCTATCCTTCCTGTGAGCCTCGCATAAGCCTCAGCCATGATCGTAGTTGCCTGTTCATTATGGTTATAGATGCATTTCAGACCTTCCTTGTGTCCGAAAGCATCATTCATATGCATCGCCGCCCCGCCGGTTATGGTGAAAACGTCGGTTACACCTCTTGCTACCAGAAAGTCTGCAATATATTCTGCAATCTTCATTCCGTCACCTCGATAGATTGGCAGGCGTCAAGCACGCCTGCTGAAATCACTTCCACGTTTACCTTTAATTATAACACAAAGCTCTATCACAAAAAACATTATTATTCCCACGACTGTAAGACAGGCTCCCTTCCTGAGATATGGCGTCTCATAACGAAGCTCTATATCGTGGTCTCCCTTATCAAGCTCCAGTCCCATATACATGACATTCGCTTCCATAAGCTCCTTCTTTTCGCCGTCAACATAGGCTGACCAGCCCTCGGAATAAGGAATCGAAAAGACAAGCAGCTTATCTGAGGAAATGGAAATATCCGCTTTAATATTGTTATGGGATATCTTCACATTTTCAAGAGCTTCTTTTTTCAGTTCCGAAAGCTTCTCACTTACACCCTCCACAGGCATGGCAAGAACCTTCATGGAATCAAAGCTGTAGAAACCGGGATTCCTGAAGCTGATCGAAAGCTCCTCAGGAGTTTCCTCAAAATATCCTAAATTCACAAGGAACTCCGACCTTCCGCAGTAGAAATCCGCCCCGGGCGAATAAACTTCAAGAATCCTGCTTACATCTCCTGCGCTTATCTGCATGGACGAGGTTGTAGGCTTGTGTCCGAATTTATCCTCGTCATAAACATGCGCCTTCTCGAACTCGCTGAGACCTGCCCACTGTCCGTCATCATAGGAATCTCTCTCTAAAATACCCTTGAATTTAAGATTTTTAACAACAAGATAGAGCTCCGAAGCTTTCTCTTTTTTTAGTCTGAGATTGAGGGATGCCTTCTGACCCACATAAATATGGTTCACATCCATTTCACAGTTCCCCTTAGTCTCCGCCTCCTCCAAAAGATCAACCGTATTGTCGCTTATCTGAGCCTTTTCCAGCCCGCTTTGAGCCACAACCGCTCCCTCAAGCATGGCAGCCGTTCTCTCTGTAACGCTCATATTTTCAAAATCGCTCTCGGAAACATATTTGTCGTAGGTATAGCCTAAAGGCATCGCAACATCCGATTCGTAAACAGACACGATTCCCTGTGCGGTTTCTCCCTCAGCTGCCTTTTTGTCAAAGTCAAAGGGAACAGCATCATCACTGCCCTCTTTTGTCAGATAATACCTGACTCCGGCAAGGGCTTCAAGTATGCTCCTCGAATCCATACCACTGTAATCATAATCCTTGGGAACATTGATATAGAGCATATTGATGAATTTAGAAATATACGGATTCGTAAGGGAAAAATAAAAGCCTGTTGTATTAACTCCTCTCTGAATGCTGCTGTTCTGCATCGTATCCAGCCCGCTTTCAGCAATCCTGTAAAAATCTCCGTCCCCTGTTTCATTTAGGAGAGCGTCGGAATTTTCTTCCGTAAGCTTCTTATCGGCAAGATGCGAATCAAGAAACTGGTCAAGCCATTCGGATGAGTTTATCGACATCTTGTAGTAGGAATTAGCTGCAAGACCTATGGTAAGAGCCAGCAGAATAAAGCTTCTCGTATATAAACCCCTGATCTGCCGTTCTCCGGAAAGAGAGATCATCAGGGCTGTAAAGAGAATCATTGCGACCGAAGCGAAGGTCTGCTCCGTTCTGCTGCTTGAAAATACCACCGAAGCCACAGCAACCGCCAAAAGCGCAAGCACAAGTTTCTTTCTGTCCCCGGCCGAAAGCCTTTTTATATCAGGAAGAACCTTGCCCGCAATAAATCCCACGCACAACGCGTAAGCGAACATCCATCTGTTTACGACATAGGCAAATCCGTTCAGCGCAAATGCCGCAAAGGGAAAGAGCGCGAAAATCGTCAGCAGGATAAATACCAACGCAAGTCTTCTGTAGTTCTTCCATCCTATAAAAAGCAATACCACAGACAAAAGGCCCACCACAGTATAACCCATAAGAGTCCACGAGCCCGGTATCTGCATATTCGTGAAATCAGCTATGAATCGGATATAATAATCTCCCTCATAAAAGATGCCCACACTCGTATCCTTTGATGCCTCAAACCTTGCCGAACTGAACATTACCGAAAGTACGGGCAGGAGAATTACAGCCGATATCAAAAAAGCATTCAGGCCGAAAAGGGCGAATTTCGCAAGGGTCAGGAAAAAGCTTTTTGCCCGAAAGCCTTTATTTATGGCAAAATACCTGTAAACAGCATAAAGCACTGCAAGAACAATTTCCATGTAGAAAAAATAAAAATTGCTCATAGCAGCTATCGAAGTTGAGATTATGAATAGCGCAGGATTTTTCCCGCCATAAATCTTATCAATTCCCAAAAGGATAAGCGGGAACCATACCATCGGCGCAACAAAAAAGGGATGCATAAGTCCCAGCACCAACGCATAAGCAGAGAATACGTAAATAAAGGAGCCTGTCAGCGTTGAAAACCTTCCGTTTCCATGATAGAAGGAAAATGCCGAGAAAGCCAGTCCTGCAAGATAAAGCCTCAGAAGATACAAAAAGAAGAAAAAATACTGGCAAAACCTTTCCGGTACAAGAGCCGACAACAGCGCAAGGGGATCACCTATAGCATAATAGTGAAATGTCGTTATCACGTCCGAACCGAGACCTATGGAAAAATCCCACATCGGAAGTTCGAACCTGTGCTCATTTACAAGAACCGAAAAAATCTGCCTTAAATATTTTCCGTAATAAAGAATAACATTATAATGCTGTTTTACTCCATCCTGATACCAGATTATGGTCTTATGATACAAAACAAATCTGAAGAAAATAATTGCGGATAAAATTATAAAAGCCGCCGTATAAGAAGCAAAATAAGCCCAGTTTTTTTTCTTAAAGCCGTCCCACTTATCTTTCAGCATAAACAATGACTACACCTTTTATATAAAGAATCTGACAATATCCGGTGCAGTAGCAGCCGTACCGATATTGTCATAATCATCAGCATCCTCTTCACTGTGAAATCCGAATCCATAACTGACGGCAAGAAAAGGAACTCCTGCCTCCTTTGCACCAAGGGCATCAAAGCTCGTATCACCTATCATGACTGCCTCGCCGTTATCAACAACCCCCATCTCATCCATACAGATATGGATAATATCAGACTTCGAAAGACTGTCTGACGCGTCAGTCCCATGAATACTGTCAAAATACTTCGTTATGTCATAGTTATCACAGATTCTTTGAACCATATCCTCTTTTTTCAAGGAAGCGACGGCAAGCTTTATTCCATGCTCCTTAAGAGCTGCAAGGCACTCTTCCATCCCTTCGTAAAGGTCACATTCAAGGACATAGCCCTTTTCCCTGTAATATTTTCTGAAAAGGTTCGCACAGTCAACAGACTCTTCCCTGCTTGTCCCATAAAAGCTTTCAATCGTTTTCTGTATGGGAGGACCTATGAACTGCTCTTCCTCCCCTTCCTTAAGCGGTTCGAGCCCGAATTCCTCTATTGCAAGACGAAGTGCCTTGACGATACCGCGCTTCGTATTAAAAAGGGTTCCGTCCATGTCAAAAAGCGCAGCCCTATATTTACTCATATGCAGACTCCGTAATAAAAGTTATATCGATTTTTTTCCTCAGACCCTCAATTACCTTCTTTGTGTAGCTGTTTAATTTAACGGCATAATTCCCGATAAACTCATAGGCCATATCAGGATTTATATAATCAGCCCTGCTGTCAACCGAGTAGCCGTCAAAGCCTGCAAGCGCGATACGGTCAACCCCGGTTTTTTCAAGGAGGCGCAGGAGCATCGGAAGAGAATTGTCCGGTATCTCAAAATTCCTGTCAATCAGTGCCGAATAATCAAAGGAAAAATCAAATTTTCCCTTTGCAGGAGTTATATTCGAGGTTCCCATGATCTTGATATCACTATCACCTACGGGAAGCGAATTGCAAAGCTGCATATATCTTTTCGAGTTACTGAGAAAGATATATTTGGGATAAAACCCTTCCGGCTTATAATTTATGGAAATTATGTCAGGTGTATTCTCCCTGATGTATTTAACGATATTCTTCTTTTCATCTATCATCGAATGACCGGGACCCAAGATCAGAAGCTTCCTGCCTTTAAGCTCTGCCTTCAGCCTTTCGATATCGGCTTCATCATTTATCTCATTATTCTGATATTCAAGATATAGCTTTTCTATATAACTCTCATTAAAAGCAAGCCTTTCCTCAGGAGCGATCATCGAAAGAATCTCATTTACGGACTGAACCGAAAGAGTCTTCTTTTTCAGAAGGTGCTGCGGATACTTGGGATGACAGTCATTTGAGGCACAGAGAAAATACTGCATCTGATAGCCCCATGGGAACTTCTCGTAAATCTTCATTATCCCTGTGTCGATCATTTCAAGAATCTGGCTTGTATCATAAGAGGCACCGAAATTCTGATTGACATACATAGTCAGAAGCTCCAAAGGACAGTTGCCCGCGCTCTTTCCTATACCATAGGCAGAACCGTCAAGGATAAGGCTTCGTCCGGTCTCCTCCTCGCAAAGTGCCATAGAATTCGAATAAGCAAGCTGGAAATTGTTGTGCGCATGATAGCCTACCTGAATATCCGCCTTAAGATGCTTATCTATCAGATGGAAATAATGCAGAAGCCCGCTTCTGTCAAGGAGTCCATAGGTATCCACCATTGCCATTGCCGCAGGTTCCGCATCATTGATATGCCCGATAAGGTCAATCATTTCCTCATCAGAGTAACCTGTAATCGAAACAGGCTGTGCAAAGACTATATATCCTTTTTTCTTAAGTTCTCTGCAGAATTCAATTGCTTCATAGCGGGTCGCTTTCTTTATCATGACCCTTATGCCGTCAAGCACCGACTCCGAGGCATCACAGATACTTTCAAGCGGACAGGTTCCATAATCTATCATTCCGGATACAAGGGAATTTCCATGGTCAATGCCCTTAAATATCTCATTCATTCCCGCCGTATCGGGTGTAATCGACCTGTTTATGTCGAATTTCTCCCTTGAATCAAGGAATCCAACTTCTATGTAATCGATTCCTGCTGATACAGATCTTTCAAAAAGATTTACGATATCACCATGTCCGAAATTCCAGTTATTTATAAATCCGCCGTCACGAAGCGTACAATCAAGAAGTTTTATGCTCTTCAAAGCCAATCCTTTCATTCTGCCGCATCATGCAGAACCTTAATCATTCTGTCTATGCGCTTTTCATCCATTCCGGGATAGACACCTATCCAGAAACTGTCATTCATAATCCTGTCTGTATTATCAAGGCTGCCCGCAACCCTGTAGCCGGTCTTTGTCTCCCTCATCTCGTTAAAGCAGGGATGCTTAAGAAGATTTCCCGAGAAAAGCATCCTTGTCTGAACTCCGGCCTCCTCAATGCGGCGGACTATATCATTCCTCGATAAGCCTTCCCTGACTGTTATAAGGAAACCAAACCACGAAGGTCTCGAATTTTCCGCAGCTTCCGGAAGAATAAACCTGTCTTCAAGGTCTTTCAGTCCCTCATAGAGAAGTTCAAAATTCTCCCTTCTTCTTTCCACAAAGGAGGGGAACTTTTCAAGCTGGGCACAGCCAACAGCTGCCTGCATATCGGTAGCCTTAAGATTGTAGCCCAAGTGAGAATATACATATTTATGATCGTAACCCTCAGGAAGCTCACCATACTGTCCGTCATAACGATGACCACAGAAATTGTCATGTCCCGAAGGACATACGCAGTCTCTTCCCCAATCCCTGAAGGAACGTATTATACGATTGAGCAGGGGATTGTCTGTATAAACAGCACCGCCCTCTCCCATAGTCATATGGTGTGGCGGATAAAAACTGCTGGTTCCGATGTCTCCAACGGTTCCCGTAAGTCTTTCCACGCCATCCATTTTATAGACCGATCCGAGGGCATCACAGTTGTCCTCAACAAGCCAGAGATTGTGAGCATCACAGAATGCCTTTACCGCCTTCAGGTCAAAAGGATTGCCTAATGTATGGGCAATCATCACAGCCTTTGTCTTATCCGAGTATGCCTCTTCGAGCCTTGTCACATCTATATTGTACTGAGGTATTGTCACATCAACAAATACCGGAACAGCACCATACTGTATGATCGGCGCAACAGTTGTCGGAAATCCTGCCGCAACCGTAATAACTTCATCACCGCGCTTTACCCTGCGCTCACCAAGCAGAGGACTCGTAAGAGCCATAAAGGCGATAAGATTGGCGCTTGAGCCTGAATTTACAACAGATGCGAACTTTACCCCAAGATAATCGGCAAATTCCTTTTCAAATCTATCCGTATATCTTCCTGCCGTAAGCCAGAATTCAAGTGAAGAATCCACAAGATTGAGCATTTCCTTTTCGTCATAAACCCTGCTTGCATAAGGTATTCTGTCACCTTCGCTGTATTCTTTTTTTACGCAGTGGTATTTTTTCGCATACTCCTCTACCTGCTTCAGTATCTCCCGGCGTGCTTCTTCTTCGTTCATATTTTCAAACATCTGTAATACTCCGTTTTAATTCAGCCTTTTAATCTCGATTCATTATCTTCCGCTTCTATCCTGTAGCTTTCGATCTCTCTCAGCATTTCTGCCCTGACATCGCCGCCCTCCGCATAAATCTTACTCCAGGTGACAGTCTCCGCTATGGCACGTTCTATATGCCATACGCTCTTCCAGCCGAAGCTTCTCTTTAGTTTTCCGCAGTCAAGCCTGAGATAAGCCGCCTCATGCGGTCCGCCGTCCGA
>CAJOPI010000089.1 GCA_905236275.1 uncultured Lachnospiraceae bacterium
ATCTTTCCAAAAGAAGCCGGACATTCGAAAACGGAGGTGGTATCTTGAAAAAAAATATTGGGATAAAAATTTTTAATCTAAGCTGGGTACTGGCTCTCATCGCCTTCACAGGCTACTGTCTGCTTGACACCTTTGTGATATTTCACACCTACAGTACGGCTTCCGCAGCTGTGCGGTCCGAGATTGTTTTTTCAGAATCGAAGGGAACTTATGATTCGGAAAATATCTCCATAAGTGTCAATGCCTACAGGTACGAGGACACCACTGTCTATGTGGCTGACGTGTCCGTAACCTCCCCTGAATATCTCTATACCGCCCTTGCAAACAACAGCTACGGCAAAAACGTTACCGCCTCAACCTCTGACATTGCCGAGGATGCAGGCGCGATTCTTGCAATAAACGGGGATTATTACGGAGCTCAGGAAAGCGGTTATGTCATAAGGAACGGCAGTCTTTACCGCGACACGGCCGCCTCTGACAACGAAGACCTTGTGATAAATTCGGATGGTTCTTTCGAAATTATAAATGAATCGGAGACTTCGGCAAAAAGCCTGATTGAAAATAACGTATCAGATGTGCTCGCCTTTGGACCGGCTCTTTTGATTGACGGAGAAATTGCCGTTACCAAAAATGAAGAGGTGGGTAAGGCAATGGCAAGCAATCCAAGAACCGCAATAGGTGAAATCGATAATCTTCACTATCTTTTCGTAGTTTCGGACGGAAGAACCTCTGACAGTGAGGGCTTAAGCCTTTCAGAGCTTGCCTACTTCATGCAGGAAATGGGCTGCAAAACCGCCTATAACCTTGATGGCGGCGGCTCCTCCACAATGTATTTCAACGGAGAGGTCATAAACAATCCTACCTCGATAGGACTCGGCGGAGGCGGAAAATCCTCTAAGAAGTCAGACTCAGGAACGTCCGCAAGCTCGAATAAGGCGGGCGGCAAAGGAATACCCGGCGGAGGAAGGTCTGTTTCAGCTTCAGATGTTCCTCATGGGGGAAGATCCGTTTCGGGTGCAGATTCTCCTCATGCCGGTAAGCCGGGTTCCGGTGAAGACCGGACGGATGGTGAAAGAAAATCACCGAAAAAATCAGAGACAAATATAACAAAAACATCAGTAACCGTAACCGGTGAATCAGATTCTTCGGATGTTTCAGAAAGGAAGGTGAGCGACATTGTATGTATCGGAGAATAAATCAGCTAAAAGGTATTTAATCATAACTCTTATCCTGATTGCTTTTGGAATGATTTACGAGCATTTCAGCTACAGCGTATATTCGCCCTTTATGGCTTACGCCTTTATCTATCCCTTTCTGGGGGGCTACCTTTATCTGAAGGCAAGACAGCAGTTATCTCTCGCGGGGAAAGTCAACGGACTCTCCCCCACCGCTGCAAGCCTTCATGCCGCTGCAATAGGCTTCCTGGCCTGCGGCAGCCTCTTCAAGGGAATACTGGATATCTACGGCACCACAAACCGTCTGGGAAATGTTTACTGGATAGTGGGTATAGCTTTTTTAACCTTCAGTGTAATCCTTTCACTCAGAAAAGCTCCGCCGTTGCGGAGCCTTGCGAAATAAAAGTGTTTATCATTCACCAACAGGATTGTTGAAGCTTACTCCTCTGTTGATATCACCCTGATGGTTTTCCCCGAAAAAATACTCATTTCCGGGAAGTATCGCATTGAGTGTAATGCCAAGGATTGCAGCAATGGCAAGGGATGTCAGGGTTATCGGTGTGCCTGCGATGCTGAAGGTTATTCCGTCTGAGAAACCGAGACCTGCTACAAGGATAACTGCGGCAACTATCAGGTTTCTGGACTTTGTGAAATCGACCTTGTTCTCAACAACGTTTCTTACACCGATAGCCGAAATCATTCCGTAAAGGACGAAACTGATACCGCCGATGATTGCCGTAGGCATGGTTCCTATGGTCTCTGCAATCTTCGGTACAAAGCTGATAATGATGGCATAAACTGCTGCAATGCGGACAACCTTCGGGTCATAAACCTTTGAAAGCTCCAAAACCCCTGTATTCTCGCCGTATGTCGTATTGGCAGGTCCGCCGAACATTCCCGCAAGTGCGGTCGCAAGACCATCGCCCAGAAGGGTTCTGTGAAGTCCCGGCTCTTCTACATAATGCTTTCCGACAGTTGCGGAAATTGCTGATATATCTCCAACGTGCTCCATCATGGTTGCAATAGCGATAGGTGCCATTACAAGTATGGCTGTTATGTCGAATTTAGCCAT
>CAJOPI010000090.1 GCA_905236275.1 uncultured Lachnospiraceae bacterium
AGAAGTCCTGCCGGACGTGCGTGCAGTCCTACTTCATCAGTGATCTTATACTCGAATTCTTTCATCTTTTTGTTCTCCTTTTCCTAATAAAACCTTTTCCTTATGTATGTTTCTTTTCAAATACATACCACTCTAAACTATATTATAACAGAAAGTCAGACAATCTTCATTAAAATTTTATCAATGTTCATAAATTTTTGAAATAATCTTATCCTTTTTCCTTTTATGTATCTGCAAAAAAGCTTTATCCTGCGCAGTTTCGTGTTATAATGATTTTGGGGTTTACAAAATTTTTATTTCTTTTTTCAGGGGTGAATCATGGCAGATAATTCCAAAAACAAAGATTTTTCCTATCTTTCGCCGGGTGATAAGATAATTGTCGGAAATGCCTTCAGCAAAGGCTTCGCCTTCGTCGAGGAGGTTGCCAAGACAGGCAGAATCATCCTTACCACGGGTGATTCCTTCTATCCGGACGACGGCCTTCAGGTCGGCGGGGACAAACTTCATCCCCAGCGCCTTTACCATTGCACCGATGATGCCATGGTCGAGGTCGAACAGCGGCAGACAATTGTCAAAGTCCTTCAGAAGCTTAAGGAAACAACAAGCCTCACCTACGACCAGGCAATCATGATAGATGCCGTTTTGAAAACCGACTGGGCTGAAGTAACGCAGCTCCTTAAAAGAATACGGTAACGCGATTAAAGCAGGGACGCCTTCATTTCTGAAATTCTTTCATCGAACGTTCCTGCTTTAACTATGTTTGTTGTTAAGCTAGGCATAGTATTTTCAAAATGCTTTGCTCAGGTTTGGGCACCATCAGAGGGGCTTTCAAAATCATTTTTTGTCCGCAATCAAAAACGTTTTTTTGCGGCAAAAAGTTATTTTGATAAGACCGCTCTGACGTTCAACAACCTCAGTCTTTTATAACCCTGCGAATTGCGACCGGTGTACGATAGTAGGTATTCGAAATCTTGATACCCGTCTTCGGACTCGAAGCATTTATAACCTGACCGTTGCCGATGTAGATCGCAACGTGATTTACTCTTCCGTACTTTGCGTAGAATACTAAGTCTCCCGGCTTCATTTCGCTTGCCGAAACCTTTGTTCCGACGGTCGACTGAGCTGCCGAGGTTCTCGGAAGGTATATATTAAAGTGCTTGAAGATACTCTGTACGTATCCCGAGCAGTCTGCACCCTTTGTAAGCGAGGTTCCGCCCCATACATAGGGATTTCCCAAAAACTGCTTTGCATAATTTACTATGGAGACCCTGACATCCGAAACGCCCTGACCGTATTTAAGCTCCTGTACAGAGATGGCAGTTTCAAGCTTTTCTACTATATTTACGTATTCAGCGCTGACATAGCCCTCATCATCATCAATCTCTATCTTAAGCCAGTCGTCACCCTCTCCGCCTTCTGTGATTTCAAGTTCCTCATCCATCGGAACCATTGTAAGCACTCTCGAATCGGTATTCGGCTCTTCACGCACATAAAGAGTCGTCGTTGCCACCTTAGCCATAAGGGTTTCTACTTCTTTTCCTTTTTCGACAGCCTCTTCACCCGTAAGGAGGTATTCGGTCTTTACATAACCCTTGACCGAGCCGGATTTTATATAAGCCCATTCGCCCTCTGTTTCTAAAATCTCACAGGCAGCGTTCTTTCTCATCTTACCCACGAGCTCGGAGTCGCCGTCAGCCTTTTCCCTGATATTAAGGTTGTCATCAACCTTTGCGATACCGAGATTTTCATAGCCTGATATCGACCCGTCATCAGCGTTCGCGGCTTCTTCAAGAATTTCAGCCGCCTCTTCTATTGACTTTGCCGAACCCGCTCCGGCAGCAATCTCCTCTGTGGATTCGATCATTGCAGATTCTTCCGTACTCTCTTCCGAAGCTTCCGTTTCTTTAGAACCTGCGTCAGTCACATCATTTATAATAATTGCGCCGTCGTCAGAGTCCTCTTCTTCCTCTGCCGTTTCAGCCTCTACAACTGCTGCTACCCCTGCAGCATATCTTACCTTTCCTGCAGCAAACACAGTTGCCGGTATACAGACAAGCCCGATAGTCAGGGCTATCAATGATTTTCTGTGCATCCTTATCTTCCTCTGAGGTCATCCGGAATCCGCATGTTTACTACGTAAACAGCTACTTCCTCATGATTGGGCGGGTCATAAAGTCATTCACCCACTGGCAAGCAAGCTTGCCATGGATGATGACTTTTGACCCTGACATCATTATATTGTATCAAAATAAATACAGCCAATTACATACAGTATTGATTATATCTGTTTACATCAAACATAGTCAATAGTTTTATAATTTAATTAACAATTAATTAATATTTACCGCCAAATCTTCTTTCACATTTTTTTCACTTGAAAGGCTTTTTTCATCATGATACTATTGTGTGGAATGACTAAAACTAAATAAATATAAGAAATAATTTTTCGAGGTGAAGGAACATGAAAAAAAGATATATTTTGAAACTGGCAGCCTTAACAGCTGCAGTCACGCTTAGTGCAGCTTCTCTCAGCGGCTGCGGAAAATACAATTCCAGCAACGTTCCCGGCAGTACGGCAGGTGCGGATGCAGGTGCAGTCAGTTTCGAAGGCAACACAGACATAACAGCCGGTGTGGAAAATGCAGACACAAGCTATTACTGCGAGGCAGAGCTCGGTGAGGACAAAATTCCGGCTACCGTTGATTCCCTTGCAAGCTCCATAAAGACCAGTGATTTTTCAAATGTCGCTGAATTAAAAGACAAAAGTGACAGCGTGCTGAATGATGCAAGAATACAGTATCTCATGGAGGCCTACGCCGAGGACGAGGATACCGCAAAGCAGGATATTGCAGATCTTTATTCCGACCCCGCTCCCAGTGATGCCCAGCTCACAGAGATAAAGAAATATTACGGTGATTTTGCAAAATTATTCACTCAGTTCGGGATCAGCTATTATGATTTTTCCGCTCCCTATATCAATAATTCCGAGAATGCCGATAATGTTTTCCTTGAATATGACTTCTACACCGATGATTATCGTCTTTTCAACATTGATGTCAACTTCGAGAATGACAAGATCATCTCGATAGATATTTACGAGGACTATGATCTTCCCGGAAGCAGCACGACCGTTGTTCCTACCGAAGCCGGCGAAGAAGCTACCGAATAAAGCTTGCAAAATTTAACTTTATTAGTTAAAATACAGTTTACATTTATTATTTTTATCTTTTATCTTTTAGGAGGTCACATAAAATGGGTGTTGTAACTAAAGATACTACCATTGGAGATATTTTAAGAATCAAGCCGGCAGCTGCTCCGCTTCTCATGGAGATAGGAATGCACTGCCTCGGATGCCCCGCTTCACAGGGTGAGACAGTTGAAGAAGCTGCTGCTGTTCATGGAGTAGACGTTGATGATCTTATCAGCAGAATGAACGCAGTTCCGGATCAGGCATAAGGCGAAAACAAAAAAACAAAAAAGAAAACTCTCTGAAATCAGAGAGTTTTCTTTTTTGTTTTAATCGTCATCATCATCCTCCTCGTCGTCGTCTTCATCTTCATCTTCATCATCTTCGTCATCGTCATCATATTCCACTTCCTTATCACTCTCTTCCGAGGATTCCGAGCTTTCTGACGAAGAAGAATCATCCGAAGATTCTGAAGAACCTGATGAATCGGACGAACCTGATGAACCCGAGGACTGCTTCGACTCATCAAGCGTGTCTTCAGCGGTTCCATATCCCGAATATTTTCCTGTCCAGTAGAGATAGAAAACGTGATGTCCGATGATGGTTCCCTTTATTCCCGGAACTATCGTCCTGAAGAAAAGACATTCACCTATATTGTTGGCACCGGCAAGAACCTCATCCGCCGCCTTCATGCAGGTAGAGTTCGCGCCCTGCGCAAGAACTATGGCAAGTCGTCCCGAACCCACCGGTTCAAACTGGTTTGACTGGTATACGACTCCGGTAATGGTATCCGGAAATGCACCACTCATTACGCGGTTCATTATGACAGCTCCAACAGCTATCTTTCCGGCATAAGGCTCTCCTCCGGCCTCACACTGAATTATGGCTCCCATAAGAAGTCTCTCACCACTCGACCAGCTGACTTCTGAAAGGCTCCTCTTCTTCATCGACTGGGATTTTCTCGCAAGCTCTTCCTCTTCTTTCAGCTGCTTCTGCAGACTTGCAACGCTGTTCTTCGCAGCCACAAGCTTCGCCTCGTAAGCAAGAGCCTCTGCCTCAGCTTCGGAAATCTCACCCGCATATGCGGTTATGGTATTTTTTGTTGCCGTAACCATCTGCTGGATTTTTTCCTGTTCGGCCTTTGCATCTTCGTGGAGAGCTTCGAGCTCGCTCTCTTCCTGTTCAAGCTTTTCCTTCTCTGCCGTCGTATCTGAAACAAGCTCCTTGTACTTATCAAGCATACGCTTGTCGTACTCATTTACCCGTTCTATATATTCGGTACGGTTAAGAAAATCCGAAAAGTTCTTTGTATTGAGCAGGAGTTCAATATAACTCTGGTTTCCATGCTCATACATCGTCCTTATTCTTGCCTTTATGAAATTGTACTGTTCCTTTTGTTTTTCGATGGCCTCGTCAAGTTTGGCGGTGGTCTCCTCTATATCTTCCTGCTTTTCTTTTTCCTCTGCCTCGATTTCCGCTAATTTGTCCGATACCTGTGTAAGCGAGCTGTTAAGCTGGTTTAGGTTGCTCTGCAGTCCGCTCTTCGTATCCTTGAGGTCTTCTACCTTGTCCTTTGCATTCGATACGTTCTTCTCAGCTTCCTTCTGGGCGTTCTGTGCCTCCTTGAGCTTTTCCGAAGTCGTCTTTGCATAGGCTTTAGGGGTCTCCGCCGCCGATACTATCAGGCTCAATGCCATAAAAAAGGCCATCACAATTACTGTGATCTTCTTTTTCATAGCTCGTCTATTTTACCTATACGTCTCTTATGACGCTCCTCATTCGAAAATTCTGTGTTCAGGAAGGTGTCCGTTATATCAATCGCAAGACTTTCTCCGATAACGTTTGCTCCCATCGCGAGTACGTTTGCATTGTTGTGAAGCCTTGTCATCTTTGCCATATAGCTGTCTGTACAGAGTGCGGCACGAACGCCCTTTATCCTGTTGGCGGTTATCGATATTCCGATACCGGTCGAGCAGATAACGATACCAAAATCCACTTCTCCGTTAACTACGGCATTCCCCACAGCTCTGCCGAATTCCGGATAATCGCAGGACTCTTCGGAATAGGTTCCCTTGTCCTGAACCTCAAAGCCTTCTGATTTAAGATGCTCCATGAGGGCAGCTTTCAGCTTAAATCCGCCATGGTCACTTCCCAACGCAATCTTCTTCATTTTTAAGTTACCTCCTTAATAAACGCAAGTTTATATGTTGACATATAGTCACGGATGTCCGTTTTTGCATCGCCGTTGCTCAAATCTTGTGATTTGG
>CAJOPI010000091.1 GCA_905236275.1 uncultured Lachnospiraceae bacterium
CCAAATCACAAGATTTGAGCAACGGCGATGCAAAAACGGACATCCGTGACTATATGTCAACATATAAACTTGCGTTTATTAAGGAGGAAAATTGAATATGTCAATTTATGTTGGAGAATTTATAGGCACGATTTTACTTGTACTTCTTGGCGATGGTGTTTGCTGTAACGTGTCACTGGAAAAGTCGGGCTTCAAGGGAGGCGGAGCCGTACACATTCTTATAGGATGGGGTATGGCAGTTATGGTTCCGGCATTTGCAATGAGCAATTTCGTAGGCTGCGGTTCGGCATTCAACCCGGCGGTTACGATTGGTGCAGCTTTAAGAAGCGGTGACTGGAGCACTGTTGGAGGACAGATCGCAGCACAGCTTCTCGGCGGTTTCGTAGGAGCAGCAATCCTTATACTTCTTTACGGTGACCACATTAAGGCTACAGCTGATGATGCAACAGTTCGCGGATGCTTCTGCACAGGTCCTTCGATTCCTAACGTTGGACTGAACTTCCTTTCAGAGTTCGTAGCAACATTCGTACTTGTATTCACACTTGCACTTATCCCTGCAGGAACAGACCGTACATCATGGGTTCTTGTTTACGGCGTAATCGTAGCTTGTGGTGCTTCTTTCGGCGGACTTACAGGTTACGCTATGAATGCAGCAAGAGATTCAGCTCCCCGTTTGGCTTATCAGCTTCTTGCACCTAACTTCGGCAAGAAGAATGCAGACTGGGGATATGGCTGGATTCCGCTTGTAGCTCCTATCTGCGGTGCTGTAGTTGCTTCACTTCTTTACAATGCACTTGCAGCTGCTCAGATGTTTGGTTGATTTTATGATGCCAGGGTAGGATTGTGGGATACTACGAACACTTAGTGAACGTAGTGAACTTAGTGAGAGTGTATGCACAGCTGCGCAAAGCGCGGAACAATCCCTGGCATCATTTTTGACCTTGACATCATTTTTTGTTGACTTGTACAAATTATTGAATTAAAATAATAATCAAATAGAATAATTTGACGAAGAAAAGAGAGTCGGGAAAAGAGCACATGGGAAATGTGCACTATTTTCGACTCTTTTCTTTATTTCGAGAGAAGAACTTTTGTAAAAACGGTATAAGCTGAAAGGAGAAGACGAAAGTGATTTATGATGTCGTAATTATCGGCGCGGGAGTCACAGGCAGTGCGGTAGCGCGCGAATTGTCACGCTATAGTGACCTTAACGTATGCGTCATTGAAAAAGGAGAGGACGTATGCTCGGGAACCTCAAAGGCAAACAGTGCAATAATCCATGCGGGTTTTGATGCTGCCGAAGGCTCACTGATGGCGAAACTGAATGTTGAAGGAAACGAGATGATGGACGATCTGGCGCGTGATCTTGATATTCCTTTCAAAAGAAACGGTTCACTTGTAGTATGTATTCACAAGGAAGAACTTGACGGATTGAAAGACCTCTATAACAGAGGAATTGCAAACGGAGTAAAGGATCTGAAGATTTTATCCAAAGAAGAGCTTCTTGAAATGGAGCCGAATCTTTCGGATAACGTGGAAGGAGCACTTTATGCACCGACAGGCGGAATAGTATGCCCTTTCATACTGAATATCGCTATGGCGGAAAATGCCAACGTAAACGGGGTTGATTTTTTCTTTAATACGGAAGTTCAGACCCTGAAGAGGGATGAGAATAACGTATGGCACCTTCGCACGAATAATGGAGAATACAAGACAAAATATGTCATAAATGCAGCAGGGGTTTATGCCGATAAATTCCACAACATGGTTGCGGACAAGAAGATTCATATCACGCCAAGACGCGGTGACTACTGCCTCCTAGACCATGAGATGGGTGACTTCGTAAGCCATACGATTTTCCCGCAGCCCACAAAGCTCGGAAAGGGCGTACTCGTTTCACCTACGGTTCATGGAAATCTTATCGTCGGACCAACTGCCATAGATATAGAGGATAAAGAAGCGACTGCAACGACTGCTGCCGGTATAGGAGACCTTATGGCGAAGGCAGGAATGCATGTTAAGAACCTTCCCATAGGAAGAAAGGTAATCACCTCGTTTGCGGGACTTCGCGCACATGAGGATAATCATGAGTTTATCATCAACTGGGTAGATGAGGCTCCGGGATTCTTCGACTGTGCCGGTATCGAGTCACCGGGACTCACAAGCTCACCGGCAATAGGACGTATGGTTGGAAGGATGTTCAGGGAAAAACTCGGTCTTAAAGAAAAATCCGACTGGGTTGGAACCAGAAAGGGAATAGTAGAGACAAAGAATCTTTCGATAGAAGAAAGAAATGAACTTATAAAGAAGAATCCTGCTTACGGAACCATCGTATGCAGATGTGAGTCAATCACAGAGGGCGAGATACTTGACGCAATTCACCGTCCGCTTGGGGCAAGGTCGCTTGACGGAGTGAAGAGAAGAGTCAGGGCCGGAATGGGCAGATGCCAGGCAGGTTTTTGTTCGCCGAGAACAATGGAGATAATTAACAGGGAACTTGGAATTCCTATGGAAGAGATAACGAAGAGCGGCGGTAAATCAAATATTGTGCTTGAAAGAACAAAAGGAGGCGAGGACTGATGCTTAAATATGATATCGTAATTATCGGCGGAGGTCCCGCAGGATTGGCGGCTGCCGTAAGTGCAAGAAAGAGCGGTACTGAAAAGATACTTATCCTGGAGCGTGACCACGAGCTTGGTGGAATCTTAAATCAGTGCATACACAACGGATTCGGGCTGCATACCTTTAAGGAAGAGCTTACCGGACCTGAGTATGCATACCGCTTCATGCAGCAGGTATTTGATGAGAAAATCGAATACAAGCTCAATACAATGGTAATGGATATTTCCGCTGAAAGAGTCGTTACGGCGATGAACCGCGAAGACGGGATGTTTCAGATAGAAGCGGGCGCAGTCATACTTGCAATGGGCTGCCGCGAAAGACCCAGAGGTGCTTTGAATATTCCGGGCTACCGTCCGGCGGGAATCTTCTCAGCAGGAACAGCACAGAGGCTTGTTAATATCGAGGGATATATGCCCGGTCGCGAAGTTGTTATTTTAGGCTCCGGTGATATAGGACTTATAATGGCACGCCGTATGACGCTTGAAGGCGCGAAGGTAAAGGTTGTTGCTGAGCTTATGCCGTATTCGGGCGGATTGAAGAGGAATATCGTTCAGTGTCTTGATGATTTCGGAATACCGCTTAAGCTTTCGCATACGGTTGTCGATATAGAAGGAAAGGAACATCTCTCTGCCGTAACGATTGCAGAGGTTGGTTCGGACGGAAAGCCGATAGCGGGAACAGAAGAGAGATACACCTGTGACACACTGCTTCTTTCCTGCGGACTCATTCCGGAAAACGAGCTTTCAAGAGGCACAGGCGTTAAGATGAATCCTGTCACGAGCGGACCTGTGGTAAATGAAAGTCTTGAAACCTCAATTCCGGGCGTATTTGCCTGCGGAAATGTTCTTCATGTTCATGACCTTGTTGATTTCGTTTCACAGGAAGCTGCCCTGGCAGGGGAAAATGCTTCAGCTTTCGTGAAGAACGGCTGTAAGGACATTTCTGATGAAAAGGGAATCGAAATAAAGGCTGTAGAGGGCGCAAGATATACGGTTCCTTCGACTGTTAATACAGAGAGGATGGGAGAGCTTCTGACAGTCCGCTTCCGCGTGGGGGCAGTATTCCAGGATTCTTATGTAAGTGTTTATTTTGATGATGAAAGGGTAATGCACATAAAGAAAAAGATAATGGCACCCGGCGAGATGGAACAGGTGATTTTGAAAAAGTCGGCATTGCAGGAGTACGCAGGAATTAAGACTATCACTGTGAAGATCGAGAAGGATTAAGGAGGCAGAAAATGGTAACGAAGGAACTGACCTGTATCGGCTGCCCTATGGGATGCCAGATAACAGTTGAACTTGACGGCGGAGAGGTGAAAAGCGTAAAGGGAAATACCTGTCAGAAGGGTGACGTTTACGCGAGAAAGGAAGTGACCAATCCCACGAGAATTGTCACTTCCACCGTAGTTATAAGAGGAGGGGACAAGCCGAGACTTTCGGTAAAGACCGCAAACGATATCCCGAAGGACAAAATCTTCGAGGTTATGAAGGATATTGATGCCGCACATCCGTCGGCACCGGTTAAGATAGGTGATGTAATAGTCGAAAATGTTGCCGGAACCGGCGTAAATGTCATAGCAACAAGAAATATCGCAGTCCGCTGAAAAAGAGGATGAAAAAAGAGCAGGGAACCGTAGGTTGGCGGTTACCCTGCTCTTTTTAATGAAAAAACTACGATTGTTTTCGTAGAATAATACTTACTCAAACTTCCCATAAGGATTACAATGCAAAATCCTTATGGGAAGTTTGAGTAAGTGAATAATAGCCTTTCGGAATTGAAGGGCATTTAGACCATAAATAGAGGGGATTCGCCCCTAATGAACATTGTAAAGTAAATACTATCCAAAAAAGAATGAAGCTGTATCATAATACTTGACACTTCTTCTTCACGGATTTATACAAAATCATGTGAACAAGGAGGACGTTATGGGACAGAAGAA
>CAJOPI010000092.1 GCA_905236275.1 uncultured Lachnospiraceae bacterium
AAAGTGGAAGGAATGCTTGTCAGCGGTGTAGCTGCAGAGAAAAATGCAACAAGAGTTTCAGTTATCGGTCTTGAGGACAGACCCGGTATGGCATTCAGGCTCTTTGACCTGATAGCAAGGCAGAAGATAAATGTAGACATGATACTTCAGTCGATCGGACGTGACGGCACGAAGGACATTTCCTTTACGGTTCCTGAGGACTCGGCAGATGAAGCCATTAAGGTTCTTGAAGACAACATGGAAAGCCTCAGAGCGCACAAGATTGACGTGAATAAGGACGTTGCGAAGGTTTCTGTTGTCGGTGCCGGCATGATGAGCAATCCGGGAGTTGCCGCAAAGATGTTTGAAGCCCTTTACGGAGCCGGCATCAACATCAATATGATTTCGACTTCAGAGATTCGCGTTACCGTACTTATCAGCGAAAATGATACCGAACGCGCCATGATCGCAGTTCATGATGCATTCGAGCTCGAAGATTAAGTGACGTTATTTATAAAGTATTCAAAAATCCTCAGACCGTCGACGGTGTCGTCTCTTTTGTTTTTGAGGCACATGCGCTCAGGGTGGAACTGGACACCGTAGACGGGGAGGCTTTCGTGCTCGATGGCTTCGGTTATGCGCTCACAACAGCTGTAGGCTGTGGCGGATAAACCGGAGCCGAGTTTTTTTACTGCCTGATGATGGGCACTGTTTACAGGTATCTCGGCTTCGCCGTATATTTCATATAAAAAGGAATGCTCTTTAAGCTGGACATTATGGCAGTTGTCGATGTGGTGCATTCTTTTGTGCTTATCACAGCAGGAAATGTTCTGTATCAGGCTGCCGCCGAAATATACATTGAGAAGCTGGAGCCCCCTGCATATCCCAAGTATCGGAAGGCGAAGCTTCACCGCTTCGTCTATCATTTCCCATTCAAATCTGTCAAGTTCATCATCAATATTTAAGCTATCTGTATTCTCTTCCCTGTACAAAGAAGGATTTATGTCGGTTCCTCCGGGAATGACGAGAGCATTGGAGCTTCTGAGCTCTGAAAGCGCAGAAGAGTAGTTAAAGAGCTCCAATGCGGCAGGTTCACCGCCTGCGTGCTCTATTGCCGAATAATAATTTTCATTTTTGGAATAGGCTCTGTTGCCTATGACAGCTATTTTCTTCATATCAACTTCCTGTTATTCTGATTTGATTGAATTTAAGAAAATCCTTGCACGCTCCGTCTTGGGATTCTCGAAAAATTCCTCGGGAACGTTCTCTTCAACGATGCTTCCGTCGTCCATGAAGATAACCTTACTTGCGACTCTTCGCGCAAAATTCATTTCGTGGGTTACGATGAGCATCGTCATTCCATCGGAAGCGAGCTTTGTCATAACGTCCAAAACCTCGTTTATCATTTCAGGGTCGAGGGCGCTTGTCGGCTCATCGAAAAGAATTGCGTCCGGCTGCATTGCAAGGGCTCTCGCAATGGCGACACGCTGTTGCTGTCCGCCTGAAAGCTGCGAGGGACGCTTGTGGGCTTCTGAGTCAACTCCGACTCTTTTAAGTAGCTCTATGGCTTCCTTAGAAGCCTCGGGCTTGGACTTATGAAGGACATTAACGGGTCCCATTATAACATTATTCAGGACATTTTTATGAGCGAAGAGGTTGAAGGACTGGAAAACCATTCCTATTTTTGAACGGAGTCTGGCGAGCTGCCTGCCCTCTTCGGGGAGAAGTTCGCCGTCGATTCTTATCTCACCGCTGTCTATGCTTTCAAGTCTGTTGATGGTTCGGCAGAGAGTTGATTTACCTGAGCCGGAGGGTCCGATAATTACGACAACCTCGCCCTTGTTCACCGAGAGGTTTATATCCTTTAAGACGTGGTGACTGCCAAAGTATTTATTGATATTTTTTAATTCTATTACGGGAGCCATAGAAACCTCCTGATGAAGATTTTTTTTCTATAAACGAAGCAATTTTATTCAGGATATAATTTATCAGTATGTAAATGACCGCGGTGACTAAATATACCGAAAGCATTGCGTCATAATTTGATATGAGCACCCTTGCATTCTGCATGAGGTCGGGAAAGCTTACCACATAAGCATAGGTCGTGTCCTTTACAACTATTACTATTTCTGAAATAAGTGCCGGAATAACATATCTGAAGCCCTGCGGGAAGACTATTTTTATAAAGGTCATCCATTCCGTCATTCCTATGCAGAGTCCGGCTTCTCTCTGTCCTTTGGGGACTGCATTCACACCTGAACGCAGAACCTCGGCAACCACGCCCGAAGCGGAAATCGCAACCGGCAGGGAGATTTTTAAAAGGCTTGGAAGTTTTAGTCCCATTGTCGGTGCTATCAGAAAGAAGAAATATATGAAAAGAAGAGTGGGAACACCTCTTGTAAATTCGATAAGAGCAATCGTCAGTCTGCTTACTGCGGAAAATTTCGAAATCCGTCCCAGCATCATTGCAAAACCCATGATAAAAGCCATTATTCCTGCAAGAATTGCAGCTTCGAAGGTTCCGGCAAGTCCCTTTCCGATGAACTGCCAGGTGGTAGCCTTTGTAAAGAAATACCAGTATTTGGGATTAAGCTGATTATTAACATAAAAAGACCTTATGGCAAAGAAAAGCATAAGGGCAAGAAGAAGCACTGAAATTACAGTGAAGACGGCAATAAGCCTGCGGGTCTTCGGTCCCGGCTTCTCATACAGGACATCACGAAAAGTGCGGGCAGCATTGTTCATCGCTCTATCCTCACTTTCTTATCAATATAATTTCCAACCTGACCTATGACAAGCGCGGTAATAAGATAAAGGGCTGCCGAAATTGCGAAAGCCGTAATACCGCCTACCGCGTGCGTGTTTATATAAGACACTATTCCCGTAAGGTCTGTGGGTTTTAGGGGAACCTGCGAGGCGAGGGCTGTTGTGAGCAGCGTTGCAACAGCGAGGTTCGTAAGAGGAAGCACGCTGAAACGCAATGCCTGCGGTATTATTACCTTATTTATGATCTGCATGAAGCTGAAGCCTAAAGCCCGCGCTGCCTCAATCTGACCCAAATCGATACTGTTTATTCCTGACATAAGATATTCCGAGCAGAAGGAAGCGGGGATAAGCGAGGTTGCGGTCAGAACACAGGCATAGTAAGACCATACAAGGTTCAGGTAAGGAAATGCGTATACAAACAAAATCAGCAGCGCCACACCGGGAATGTTGCGGAAAATGTGGACGTAGAGTTCGCCAAAAAATCTCAAAGGGCGTATGGGACTTATCCGCATTACGGTAACGATTATTCCGATAATGAACGCTGCCAGAAATGATAAGAAAGTGAGCTTCCAGGTCGTGAATAATGCCTGTAGGTACATATCTCCGTATTGACTTAGAAGTTCACTTATACTCATAAATTATTCGCCTTTTTGTTTATTCTCCAACTGAGGGTGCTTCGGGAGCGGTATCTATGCCTGTACGGTCTCCAAGGCTTATCTTCCAGAGCTTTTCCCAGGTTCCGTCCTCGATGATCTTGTCAAGGAAATCGTTTACGAAATCAACACCGTCGGAGTCGATAGGAAGACCTAT
>CAJOPI010000093.1 GCA_905236275.1 uncultured Lachnospiraceae bacterium
CACCACGAAAACACGAATATTGGGTGGGATTGTGGGAGCACGAAGTGCGGAACAATCCCTGACATCACTTTTGACCTTAACATCATAATTTATGATTTTATTTATCCTCTTCCTTCGATCCGTTCCCGGAAGCAGCCCCATTCCCGGAATTATTTGCATTTATATTATCGGTGTTGCTCACAAAATTTTGAGCGACGGTGTTTTTAGGACTATTCGGCATATTTCTCGGAACACCGCCTGCTCTCATGGCTTCCATTCTTTCCCTTGACCTTGCCATCGACTTCTTCTCTGCACGTCTTACAAGCATGACAATTGCGAAAACAATCAGTCCAATGAAAACAAGCACAGCCCAGTGTCTTACTATAAAGAGAAGAAGGTTTCCGATAAATATTCCAAACTCCGTAATCGACTCTGTAAATGCGGAAGCAAGCCTCTCAGCATAGCTCTTTTCAACTATCTGCTGCTTCTCATAGACCGCAACTTCCTTTATATCCATGTTCACATAGGAGTAGGCAACATCGGTATCCATACGCCTTAAATGCGAGCGTTCCTGATTCAGCACTGTCTGAACGGAGGTTATCTTATCCTCAAGAGTTATGATATCCTCCATCTCAACGGCTTTTTCCATGAGCTCTTTCAGACGTTTCAGCTCATCTTCATAAGACGCTATGACCTCTTTCGTGTCATAATACTCCTGTGATATGTTTTCCGCATTCGAGGTCTTGGAATCTATTACACCGTCGATTTCTCCAGTTGAATTGAGGAAGCTGTCATAATTTTTGCTCGGTATGCGGAGCGAAACCTCATAATGTCTGGAATTTCCCGTCCTGTAACCGCTTCCGTTAGTATACCAGCTCGTATCATTGTCATAAAAGCTCTCTGACTGGACAACCGCACCATATTTTCCTGCCAGAGCCTTTGCCGCAGATACCGAGCTCTCGAAATTTTTCGTACTTATGGTTAAGTATGCCGTATAAACTATCTTATCAGAGTTGAGCTCTATCTTTCCCGTAGAGTTTTCCTTAGAAGACTCGGTTCTTACAGTCCCGCTGCCGCTGTCTCCTTCGGCATAAGCCGCCTCATCATAGTCATAAGCCGCTTCAGCCGCATAGTCAGCCGCCTCATAATTTGCACCTGCCGTTTTTTCCTGATAAGAGCTTTCCGTGCTCCTGTCTCCCCCACACGCCGTAAGTACTGCAAGCGATAAAAATGCCGCAGCAAAAGCAGTATAAATCCTTCTCTTCATATCATTCCTCCCTTAGAACTTGTTTCCTTCAACAAATCTACCCTTTCATTATACTTTAGCTATAAAGCAACAGCAAGTTAAAATCTGTGTTTCAAATTTTGCACACAATTCAGCTAAAATATCCTTAAATTTAAGTGGCATCAAATCAAAAATTATGTTACAAATGAATTGTAGGTATTTCTATGTCTTTTTATGAAACTTTTTAGGGGGATGACTATGTTCGAAGGACAGTGCAAATGGGATATCAGTGATTTTGCTTCTAATGAGGCTCTTGATCTAATGCCGGGCGGTCTTTTCATATACCATGTGGATGATGACCAGTTTATCTATGTAAGCCAGAATATGCTTGATATGCTGGGCTATACCGAAGAAAGCTTCCGCAAAAAATTTGATAACCGTTTCTCAGAGCTTGTATACTATGAAGACAGGGAAGCTACGCTTTCAACCATTGTAGACCAGGTTTCGGATGACACTTTCGACACCTGTATATACCGTATCGAGAAAGCTGACGGAAGTCTCATGTGGGTCAAGGACGAAGGGCATCTTGTAAAGATACCTTCCGGAAGGGAATGTTTCTTCGTAACGATAATCGACATAACTGACCTTATGCAGAAGAATGCCCTTTACAATGAGAGGCGGCAGCAGGAATATGATTCCGCCATGCATGAGCTTCTTACGGCAAATCCAAACGCAATCTGTGCCTACAAGCTGAATCTCACGCAGAATACCTGCTCAGACTGTCATGGTGCGTCTGAATTTATAGAAAAATTCCTTGACGCAAAAACTGTTGATGAAATCTTAAGCCGCGTCGGTCTTATCATGATGGACGACTACAGCACTAAATGGTTTGTTGCAAATATCAGCCGCGAACAGCTGCTCGCCAAATATGACCGCGGAGAAAGACGTGTAACCATTGCCTACAGACGTCTTAGGGAGGCAGGGAAGCCCTTATGGGTCAAGAGCTTCTGCCGAATGCTTGAAAACCCGACCACCCATGATATAGAGGCGATTATCTATACGATTGACATTGACAAAGGCTATAAGGAAGAAAATATCCTGACCAAAATATGTGATGAGTTCTATGATTGTTTTGGCCTTATCGGCGTTACAAGCGGCAGAGTACATTACTATTACGGCGAAAACAACCTGATCGACGTGGATATAGAACAGATTGTCAGCGAACTCGAAGTCAATGATGTTTATTACTGCTTCCTTGAAAAGGACGGTCTTAAAAAGCAGCTTAATTTCTTCTATTTTGATGAACAGAAGGAATATATAATTTTCACCCAGATAGATATGCAACGCAAGCAGTCGGAGGAGCGCGGAACCGACAACAGACACAAATACAGTGCCATTGCTGACCTTCTTTCAAAAGCCGAGGGCGAGCGCAGGGTTCGTGAGCTCCTTGACTCAGGAAGAAAAGGCGGGTTCATTGTCTGTGACATCGATGATTTCAAGATAACAAACGATACCTTCGGACACCGCATAGCCGACAGAATACTTTACAATTTTGCAGCCTACTTCGGACAGTTCTTCGGGGATGACGACATTGTCTACAGACTGAAGGGAGACCGTTTTGCAGCATTTGTTGCCGATACCGATAAGAAGGATGAAATACTCCTGAAACTCAATGCATTATACGAAGACCTTTCCAATGTCAGGGTTGAAGGTCAGCCCGATCTTCTTATAACGATTTCTGCCGGAGCCCATATCCATACCGACCCGAATGAAACCTATGATGATATGCTCCGCACCACCGAAAACCGTATGTGGCTTGCAAAGAACGGCGGCAAGAACAACTTTTTCATAGTTTGATCCATCTTAAGCAGGAGGCTGGAATTCCTCCTGCTTTTTATATTTGATTAAATCCCATATTTTGACTATAATCTTAATGATGTAAGGCTAAGGAACTGTTCATAAAAGCAATTTCCATACCGAAAAAGGATTCCGTTCATAATGAAGAAGAAAAGAGACTTGCGAATAATCACCGCGGTTATTCTGCTTTTAATCATAAGTATCATTTACAGCATCAGTTCTGTCCTGAAAACCACCGATTTTTCCGGAGCAGACGGCAATACCACCGCTAACGGAAGCTCCGATGAGCTCTACTGGGATATTTCCTCGGATTTGATTGCAACAAGAACACCTTCTGAGAACACTCCCATGAGCAGCATATACTGCCTTGTAAACGAGGCTGCAAATCCCGAAAAGATTTATATATCAGCCATACAGGGCTCGGAAAATATCTATTACTACTTCTTCCTTCCTGCCTTCGGGGATTTTTCCGAAACAAAAATATTTTTCGGAAATTATGACGTTCCTGTAAGCCGGATGATACTGACAGACGCAAGCGGGAATAATGTCGAAATAAAAAACGGTGACAGTGCCTCCTTTGCTGCTGATGCCTCCATGTATACCGCTGATTTTTACGACAGGAACGATAACCTCTTTTTCAGCGGACTTCTTTTCTTCAAGAAAGCAAACGGAAATGCTTCGATATTTATCGATACCGCAAGCGGCTCCATGGCAGAGGTACATTCAGATAAATCTGTTAAAGAAAGCGGAAAAATAGGTGTTTTTGACGAAACAGGCCATTCCCTCCTCAATGCAAAGCTTGACTATATAAAAGGTCATGGCAATTCAACCTGGAAAAGATGGAAAAAGCCCTACCAGATCAAGCTCGACCGCCCTGAAGATATTTTAGGCATGGGAGCCGCCGAAAAATGGATACTTCAAAGCAATGTATATGATGCCTCCGGAATCCGGAACTCCCTTGTCTACTCGATGGCGGAAAAAGTCGGTCTGAATTATACTCCTGAGCAGCGACGCTGCGAGCTTTATCTTAACGGACGCTACGCAGGGCTTTACCAGATTTCCGAAAAAGTCGAGGTTTCAGATTCGCGCGTTAATATAAAAAATCTCGAAGCTGATAACGAGGCTGTAAATTCCTATTCGAAACCTGTAAGCAATCCCGGAGACATCAGCGGCGGCTATCTTTTAGAGCACGATTTCGCAGACAGGCTTTCTTCAAGCGAAAGCTATTTCAGGACAAAGGGTGAGGACGGCTATGTCATCAGCAGCCCGGAATATGCTACGGATGATGAAAATGATTATATAAAAAATATTTTTGAAAGGCTTGAAGATGCGGTCTGGAATGACGAAGGAAACCTTTCAGAGATCATTGATATGAAAAGCTTTGCGGACAAATACATTTTAGATGAGCTTGTCATGAACGATGACGCAGGAATCACAAGCTGCTATTATTATAAGGACTCTGACATTAACAGCAGCCTCCTTTATGCCGGTCCTGTCTGGGACTACGACCACTGTCTCGGACGACACGCGAACCAGCTCGTAGGCTATAAGGATACGCTTAATTTCTGGACCGGCAACTATCGTCACTCCACCAAGCTCTTTTTCGGGCTTTACAGCCGTAAGACGGAATTTTTTGAACTCGTAAAAGCAGAGTGGGAAAAGAGCTTCCTTCCCGTAATCAACGAAATGCTTTCCGGCGGAATTGCCAATCTTTCTTCCGAGGTCGCTCTTGATAACGGCATGAATGAAATACTTATAAACGAAACTGCCGATAGTGTGG
>CAJOPI010000094.1 GCA_905236275.1 uncultured Lachnospiraceae bacterium
ACTTCATCATTCATGTTTCAAAAGAGGATTATGGCTTTGTTTCGATGCAGAAAAAGCAGCTACTCGCAGGCGTTTCCAATGCGGAATCTGCCGAGATTGTCGAAGACATTACCTTAAAGCCGAATGAGTGCCTGATCGAAACAGGCTCCGGCATATATGACTGCTCGTTAGAAACGCAGCTTGCAGGACTTAAACGAGAGTTGAAGTTATTGTCGTATCGGAAGAGTTGATGGCGAAGGCGGCGTTTTTTACGCCCCTCTTATGGATAATGGTTAATCTTCGCAACTCACACTTCACAGATTGAAACATTGGCAGGACGTAACAGGCAATATATCTAAAGGAACCAACTATGGAAGCGATAGATTTTTCGAAATATGCAAAATTGAGCGAGATGACTTTTTATAAGAAGTTGGGGAAGGTCGTCAATGTCGTCGGGCTTACCATAGAGTCGCTGGGACCTGATGCAAAGCTCGCGGACCTCTGCAAGATAATGCCTGATGACGATACGAAGTCTCCGATACTTGCCGAGGTAATAGGATTTAAGGATTCGAAGACACTGCTCATGCCCTACGAGTCAACGGAAGGTATCGGGGCAGGCTGTACTGTTGAAAATATGGGACACCCTTTGAGCGTAACGGTAGGCGATGAGCTTCTGGGGCATACACTTGATGGTTTGGGAAGACCTACGGACGGTTATGAGATACTCGGAGGAGAAGAGTATCCGGTGGAAGCACCTCCGCCCGACCCCATGGACAGGGTTATAATACACGATATACTTCCTCTGGGCGTAAAAGCCGTAGACGGACTAATGACGATAGGTAAGGGACAGCGAATCGGAATCTTCGCCGGCTCCGGTGTGGGAAAAAGTACACTTATGGGAATGTTCGCAAGGAATACCAAGGCGGACATAAACGTAATAGCACTTATAGGAGAGCGAGGCAGGGAAGTAAGGGAATTCATCGAACGCGACCTTGGAGCGGAAGGAATGAAACGCTCAGTAGTGGTTGTCGCAACCTCGGATAAACCCGCACTCCTTAGAAACAAGGCGGCAAAGACCGCTACGGCTGTCGCTGAATATTTCAGGAATCAGGGAAAAGACGTGCTTTTGATGATGGACTCACTTACACGTTTTTCGATGGCGCAGAGAGAAATAGGCCTTGCATCGGGAGAGCCCCCCGTAACAAGAGGATATCCGCCGTCAGTATATGCGGAAATGCCGAAGCTTTTAGAGAGGGCGGGAAACGGAGAAAGAGGTTCGATAACAGGTCTCTATACTGTACTTGTGGACGGTGATGATTTCAACGAGCCCATAACGGATACCGCAAGGTCAATCCTTGACGGACACGTAATGCTTTCAAGACAGCTCGCCCATCAGAACCATTATCCGGCGATAGACGTATTGCAGAGCATATCAAGATGTATGTCGCAGATAGCAGGCAAGAACCATAAGGCTCTCGCTTCAAAAATGAAGACAATACTTGCAACCTATCACGAGTCCGAAGACCTCATAAACATAGGTGCCTACCAGAAAGGCTCCTCAAAAACGATAGACTATGCAATAGAGAAAATCGACTCCGTAAACGAATTCCTGACACAACAGGTCGATGATAAATATAGTTTGGATGAGATACTAAAGCTCTTAGAAGGTGTATTCGCAGAAGACCAATAGAATTAGAAATTAGTAGAAACCATTTTGATGTCGGTCATTTAGAAAACCAGTAATGAATAGATTTGAAAAGACTTTTTGACCGCACTTAAAAACGCTTTTGTGCGGCAAAAAGTCTTTTCAAAAGCTATTCATTAAGTCACCATTCACCATAATGAAACATAAGAGGCAGCATTGGCAAAATTCAAATACAGGATGCAGAACATCCTGAAACTAAAACAAAAGCTGGAAGACCAGTCAAAAATGGCATATGCCAATCAGAGACGAGCACTGACGCTGGAAGAACAAAAAGAAGAAGCCTTAAAAAACGAAAAGACCAGATACGAAGAAGAAGGTAAAAGACTCAGAGGCAGTGAGCTGAACGTCAGGGATATACTGGAAAACATTCAGGGCGTAAAAAACATGGAAGTGCTGATAAAAGACCAGCATGTGAGGGTAGAGATAGAAGAAAAAAAACTCGAGACAAGACGGCAGGAACTTGAAAAAGTCATGAAAGAGAGGAAAGCACAGGAAAAGCTCAGAGAACACGCCTTCCGAAGATTTGTGCAGGAAGAAAACGCGGCAGAAGGAAAGGTAATAGATGAGCTTACGAGTTATACATACGGAAACAAGAGAAGAGAGAGTAAAAAGGGTGAGTAAGAAGGGTGAGTAATTATGGCTAAAGAAGACGATAACGATTTAGAATTACAGGAAGCCGAAGAAGAAAACAAAAAGGGGAAAAAAGAAAAAAAGCCGAAGAAAGACAAGACAAAAGGTGAAACAGATACAAACGAAGAAGATGACGAGGACGAAGGCGGTCTGTCAGTCGTGCTCGTCACGATATTCATCGTAATAGTCTGGCTTGCAATATTGCTGCTGCTCATAAAACTCGATGTGGGCGGCTTTGGTTCGGGTGTCCTTGAACCGGTGCTTAAGGATGTTCCTTATGTAAATAAGATACTTCCCGGACATTCACTTACGGCGAGCGGAAACGGAATAAGCGAAGATGATGCTTATGCGGGCTATACCAATCTTGATGATGCGATAGAGCGGATAAAGACCTTAGAGAATCAGCTTGCGGAAGCACAGGTTGCATCAAATGATACGGACCAGACCATTGCAAACCTTCAGGCTGAGGTTGCAAGACTCCGCACCTACGAAGAAAATCAGGTAGAATTCGAGAAGATAAAAGATGAATTCTATAATGAGGTTGTATTCGGTGACAGTGCCCTTGATATTTCGGAATATCAGAAATATTATGAGTCGATAGACCCTACAAATGCGGAAATCCTCTATAAACAGGTGGTTCAGAGAGAACAGACCAATAAGCAGATAGAGGACTATGCGGCGGCGTATTCCGCAATGAAGGCGAAGGATGCGGCAGAGATATTCGACACCATGACCGACAGGCTGAATCTTGTTGCAAAAATACTTGGCGCAATGGGAACAGAAGACAGAGGTAATATATTAGCCCAGATGGATGCGGAAATTGCCGCAAAGGTTACCAAGCTCATGGAACCCTCGGAGTCGGGAAGCAGCTCGGGCACAACCACGACAAATGCGTCCGCAACTACCTCTCCTATGGTTGAAGCACCCTCTGAGGCATCAGATACGGTAAGTGAAAATCAATAATGTATACAAAAAAATACAAAAATCGGCTCCGTTGCTCTTATGCAGCGGGGCTTTTTTGTCGATAGAAAAGTAGCAGAAAAAATACAAACTAAATTTCTTGGAAAGGAGGCAGATTGATAAGGAATGACAGTTAACAAAATCACAAGCCTTATGGATTCGGCATCATCAGTTGTAAAAGCGGTCAATCCGGCGAATACGGTGAAAGCGACAACGTCCTTTGATTCGATACTAAACAGGGCGGCAGGCGGAAATCAGAATCAGGGAACAAAAACCGGCAGCATGGGAGACGGCACAAAGCAGAGCTTTCAGGATACGATGACCGAGGCGAGAACGGCACTTGAAGAGAAACTTGGAAATACCGGTGCAGCTGGCAGGCAGGATAAGGTAAAAATAACGGATGACGGAGCTGAACGCATCGGAAATGCTTTGGAAAAGGCAGTCGCAGAAGTAAAAGAGGTTATCAAGGAAGAGCTTGGAGTAAGCGACGAGGAACTTGAAGAAGCAATGACAAAGCTGGGATTTGTCCCGGTCGACCTTCTGGACACAGTTAATGTGACAGCGGTTGTGGCAGAGCTTACAGGTTCGGATGTCTTCGATATTTTGACGGATGAGAATCTTACGGTAAGCGTACTGAATATTTCATCAGCAATCAGGGACATAACGGCAGAGCTTGTACAGGGGCTTGACCTGACACCGGAAGAGTTCGGTGAGATGCTTGAAAACGGAACACTTGAAAAGATAGTCGAAGAAGTACTGAAAGAGACAATAGATATTGACATAACGGAAGATGACGGAAAAGTATTCGACGATTATCTCAAAAAAGATGAAATACATCTGACGATCACAGATGAAGATTCAACAGCTGAAAAAGGAGAACGGGTAAAAGAAGAAAGACCTGTAGAAGAGAAGTTTCAAGTAACGATTTCGGATGAGGAGCAAGAGACGGCAGGGACCAAAACGGAAACCGTCAGTATCTCCATTAAACCGGACAGAGCGGACGGACAGCCGACTGCCGGCGGAGATAAATCCGAAAACAGCACGCTTGAAAAATTCGATACCGGTATGGAAAAGCCGGTTGAAGAGACGGTTAAGGAAGAAGGTACAAAAGATCAGGGCGGACAGAATTTCGGTCAGAGAAATCACGAAAACAGAAGCCAGACCATAAATCTTCTTTTCCAGAATAATCTTTCAGATGCCATTACGGAGGCTATAGGCGGCAAAGATGCAGCTGAGGTATCCGAGGCAGCAAATCAGATGAGCACTGCAGAGCGTGTTGAAAACATCTTAAATCAGGTAAAAGAAGAAATAAAAATATCGATTCGTCAGGAAGTGACCTCGATGGAGCTTCAGCTACATCCTGCAAGTCTCGGCAAAGTCGGACTTCATATCGAAGCAAAGGCAGGAGCCCTTACGGCTCAGTTCGTTGCGGAAAATGCGCAGGTCAAGCAGGCACTTGAATCACAGGTTACAGAGCTTAAGGAAACGCTTGTAAATAAGGGAATCAGAATCGAAGACGTTGAAGTAACCCTTGCAAGCCATACCTTTGAGCAGAACTTCATGAATAACACAGGAAGCGGTTCGGGAAGATTTTCGGAGGATGCGGAAGGTGCAGAAAGGTCTGCAAGGCTCCGGAGAATTAATCTTACAGGAACCGGCGGTGATTCTGAAAATGAAGAAGAGCTCAGCGAAGCAGATGATCTGACGAGACGGATAATGATCGCCAACGGAAACAGCGTTGATTACAGTGCGTGATATTTGTTAATGAATACGAGCAAAGCGAAGTATGAATTTACAAAGATCCGTACAGGAGCACTTAATGAAGCAAGCATGAAATGCGCAGGTGAATTTAGTGCTGTCGGACGTAAAATTTGTTAAAGAAAAACCGGGAGAAAATATATGAGCGTAGCAGCAATAGTAAAAGACGGACAGGTTGTTAACCAGACGAATACGGAAGAATCAACAAAAAAGTCGAATGACTCACTTGACAAGCAGGCGTTCCTGCAGCTTCTTGTAGCACAGCTTCAGTATCAGGACCCGCTTTCGCCTATGGATAATACCGAGTACGTGTCACAGCTTGCAACCTTCTCTGAGCTTGAGCAGATGCAGAACATGGCAAAGACAACAGAGCTTTCAAGGGCAACTGCACTGGTTGGTTCGACCGTAACGGTAAACAGCACGAATGAAACGACGGGCGCGACAACGGAAATCACAGGCGAGGTTGAATATGTTTATCAGAGTGGCTCGACGGTTAAAATCAGTATCGACGGAAATCTCTACAGCCTTGATGACATAGTCAAGACCTACAGCAACAATTATACAGAGGCAAAGAACCTTGCGGATACCTGGAATTCGCTCTATGAGCTTCTTCCTAAACTTGGTGATATAACGGCAGACAATGCATCCGGTTATCAGAATTCCGTACAGGCTCTCTGGACATCATACACTTCCATGACGGAGTACCAGAGGAACTTCCTTTCGGAGACAAATCTGAAGGGAATGGTTAAATATATCAACGAACTCGGAAAGTACGGAGTATATATTGACGGTGCTACAAGTGCCGATAATCCTTCAATAGATATTGAAGGACTTGAAGATACAGTATAGGAATGTCAGGGACGCAACTCAGTGAAACAGAGATTCACTAAGAGCGTGGAAACAGGGAGGTTTACCGGACATGAAAATATCAAACGGAAATTATTTATCAATAAATGAAATAGCCGACCGGTATTTAAATTTCAGCGGCACAGCTCAGGCACCTGAAAAGTCAGGTGAAGAGAAGAGCTTTGCGGAAATCTTATCCGATAAACGTTCAGTCCTTGAAGCAGCCTCGGGGCTTAACTTTTCAAAACATGCGGCGGAGCGACTTTCGATGAGAAATATCAGAATGAATGCAGAACAGCTCGAAAGGCTCAGTGACGCGGTGGAGAAAGCAAGTGCCAAAGGGATAAATGATTCCCTCGTTATGGTTGACAATCTTGCTTTCATAGTCAATACCCCGAACAGGACGGTAGTTACAGCGATGGATTCAAATGACACAACAAAGGACGGCGTTTTCTCGAATATAGACGGCGCGGTTATTGGATAAATGGAGGGCATTGCCTTATGATGAGATCTCTTTTTTCAGGTGTAGCAGGCCTGAGAACACACCAGACAAGAATGGACGTTATTGGTAACAATATCGCCAACGTAAATACAGTAGCATTTAAATCAAGCTCAATGAACTTCCAGGATATGCTCTATCAGACCACACAGGCTGCAACCGGGGCAAACTCCTCGACGGGACGTGCAGGACAGAACCCCAGACAGATAGGTCTCGGATCTACGACCGCATCGATCAATACCTCGATAACGACAGCCGGTTCCGCTGAGTCAACGGGAAATCC
>CAJOPI010000095.1 GCA_905236275.1 uncultured Lachnospiraceae bacterium
CTGTTCCGCTGACTGCATCTACGACATATTTGTAGTCATAAATCCCTGAATAAAACTCGATGTCATAATAAGCAATGCCTGTGTCGTTATTGAGCTTTGCAGTTTTGAAGGATACGTTATCGAGTCCCAGCCCTGCTGAACCTACGGAGATTATCTTCGCCTGGTCTACGCTTATGTAAGATATCTGTTTCGTGGAAGCGGTCTCGGTTGTGGAGCTACTGTCAGAAGATTTTTCTTTTTTTGTATCCTCTTTTTTGCTGTCTTCTTTTTTGGCTATAGATGTTTCTTCATCTGTAAGGTCATTATCCGAAACCTTATCCTTTTTTCTTTCTTTTTCCGCGTCTTTTTCGCTGAGATTGTCAGAAACCGCATTTTTGTCGTTCACAGTTTCGTCCTCCTCGCTTTCGGCAGTAGAAGCTGCAAAACGTTCGCTGCTCTGGGAAACTACCGTACCGTCTTTTGCATCAATGGTGTATTTATATCTCACTCCGTCGGAGATGAATTCCACCTCGTATTCGCGCTTACCGCCGTTCCTCAGCATATTTATATCAGCGAACTGTATATCCTCTTCATTTAGTTCGGCATCCATACAGGCGAAATTCAAGGCGGTGGTTTTATCTATCGTGTCGTTCTCGACTAAAGTGGTAAACGCATAGGCTACGCCCGAAAGCATTACCGCCGCAACTATTACGGCAACCGGCAGAAATATCTGCATCTTTTTCTTATCAATATTTTTAAGCATTTTCTTTGGCTTTCCTCCCTTCTATACCAGATAATAAACATCAAACCTTAAAATAACCTTAGAAAAAAAGCAGCAGACGAAATTGTCTACTGCTTTTTTACTCTTTCAGGAGCTTTACCTTTGCCTGCTTTTTGAAGAATGCCACACCATACATAAGTATCTGCTCATAACCATCAATACCTTCAGCATATTTTTCATCTGCTATCTGCTTTATAGCCTTGTCGCAATCTTTGTCCAAAGAAGATTCCTTATCAGTTTTCTTTGCTTCTATGATGATTGCTCTTCGGTTATCGTCGTCCTTCAGAATGATATCCGGTCTGCCAAGCCCCTTCTCTTTATTTGATTCAACTTCATAGCCGATTCCTACAAATACTCCGGCAAGGAACGCATGATAATAGTCCTCATTATAATCATTATAACTGATTGTTCGCCAGAGAAGTTCCGAGATAATTCGCCCTGCTTCTTCCTCATCACCATTCCATAATGCATCCATCATATTTTTCTGCATCCTGGTATCTATAGTTTCCCTGAACAGTCTGACAACCGTATCTTCAAAAATGCTGGCAATTTCTTTATTAGGTATTCGAAGGCTTAATGTTTCCTCATCTTCTCCCGGGTCAGCTTTTGTAATATAGCCTGTCATCAAGAGAACGCTCCACAAATTATCCTCTGACGAATGCAGTGTGTCATAAGTCAGTTCATCCGTAATGGTTTGTACTATTTCTCCACCATTTAATAATATTTCAAATTTCCCTTTAACCTTAAAGTCTGTTCTCTTAACAAAGGTCAGCAGGATTCCGTTATGACTTGTATTTTTCCAATAATTCTTAGGTCTGGCATCCTTTCTCTTTTTTAATGCCGAAAGATAGTTTATAACATCCCATGGACAGTATACGTAGCTATTGCCAAAAACATATCCATCATACCATTCCCTGATTACAGCTGCCTTATCTGTACAAGACGCAGCTTCAAGGATCTCTTTAACCTCATCATCGGAAAATCCGAAGTAATTCGAAAATTCTTCATCGAGCACAGAATAGGACACAAAATTATTTGTGCCTGTGAAAATACTTTCCTTTGCAATGCGCAGACATCCGGTAAGCACAGCAAACTGAAGGAACTCATTGTCTTTCAATGCAGTGCTCATAATGCCTTTGATAACATCAAGCATCTTAGTGTAATACCGATTATTTGCAGTATCCTTTTCGCTTGCCCTTGCAAGAGGAACGTCATACTCATCAATCAGGAGAATGACTTTCTTTCCATATACGGCATGCATCATACGCATGATTGTCTTAAGTGAATTCTTAACATCTGCCAGAGTGCTTTCCTCTGATTGCAGCCTGTCAAAAGCTTTACAATCATATTTGTTTACCTGCTCGCTGTTCACTAAATCTGACAAATCCTTGGTGATGTCTGCAAGCCTTGCCTTAAGCATTTCATATGCCCCGTCAAATTCTTCCGCTTTTACATCCTTAAATGATACGAACAGCACCGGATACCGGTTCATCCATTCATTGCAGAAATCCTCATGCGACCTTATGGCAAGATTCTCAAAAATACTCCTACTGTCCTTCCGTATGCTGAAGAAATTCTCCATCATAGTCATCATAAGAGTTTTCCCAAATCTGCGTGGTCTTGTAAAAAGAATGACCTCGTTATCAGTATCATTAACAAGCTCATAAATCAGCTCAGTCTTATCAACATAGTAATTACCGGATTGTCTGAGTGCGGCAAAATCAGATTTTCCAACGCCCACCTTAAAAACCATATTTTTAAGCCCCCTCTCCGGAAATATTGTCCGAACTGTATTTACGCACAACAAATCAAAATATATGCTATCACAAATCCGCTGAATCTTCAACTTGCCCCGACATATGTGTGAATGGATTTTTCGATGCGCCGTTGCTCAAATCATAGGATCTTTTCCTTACGATTTGGCACCCGGCGACAAAGAAGAATCCTTAAATTTCAGTCTCTGCTTCAGTGTTATACCCAGAAACATAAGAAGCATTCCAAAGACGAAGCTCGCAGCCATCATAAGTATCCGGCGCACAGGACTTTCATTTTCAGGAGGAACGATGGTTCCGAGAACTCCGCTCGAATCCGTCGTACTTGCATCAGACAGATTTATGGGACTTGAAATAAAGTCGTATGCCTGTGTATACTCCATGGTTCCAAGTCGGGTATTCGGAAGAAGTTCTGAGAAATCTTTCAGAATAAGCTGATTCTCTTCACTCGTCCTATCCTTTACTGCCTTTGCTCCCAATATACTTGACGCAACGGCTTTTTGAGATTCCTCCTCGGCTTTGGAGACGTTATCCATCAA
>CAJOPI010000096.1 GCA_905236275.1 uncultured Lachnospiraceae bacterium
AGGAATTAGGATTGAATTCTGAGACTGCTGTATTGTTTAACGTATCCTCCCGTGAGCAGGTTATCCTGAATACCTGGTACGGCGGTGAGATGAAGAAGGGTATGTTCTCAATGATGAACTACTATCTGCCGCTTAAGGGCATCGCAGCAATGCACTGCTCAGCAAATACAGATATGGACGGAAAGAATACCGCCATCTTCTTCGGACTTTCAGGAACAGGTAAGACAACCCTTTCGACCGATCCTAAGAGACTTCTTATCGGTGATGATGAGCACGGCTGGGACGATAATGGTGTATTTAACTTTGAAGGTGGTTGCTACGCTAAGGTTATCGGTCTTGACAAGGAATCCGAGCCCGACATCTACAACGCCATCAGAAGAAACGCTCTTCTTGAGAACGTTACCGTAGACGGAGCAGGAAAAATTGATTTCGCAGATAAGTCTGTTACCGAGAATACTCGTGTATCTTATCCGATAAATCATATTAAGAACATTGTTCTTAACGTAAATCCTACCTCTTCAGGTCCGGCTGCCCAGAATGTTATCTTCCTTTCAGCTGACGCATTCGGAGTACTTCCGCCTGTTTCAATCCTTACACCTGAGCAGACACAGTACTACTTCCTGTCAGGATTTACAGCTAAGCTTGCTGGTACAGAGAGAGGAATCACAGAGCCTACACCTACCTTCTCGGCTTGCTTCGGTCAGGCATTCCTTGAGCTTCATCCTACAAAGTACGGTGAAGAGCTCGTTAAGAGAATGCAGAAGAGCGGTGCTAAGGCTTACCTTGTAAATACAGGTTGGAACGGTACAGGCAAGAGAATTTCCATTAAGGATACACGTGGTATCATTGATGCTATCCTGAACGGCGACGTTCTTAAAGCTCCTACAAAGAAGATACCGCTCTTTGATTTCGAGGTTCCTACAGAGCTTCCCGGAGTTGACAGCGGAATCCTTGATCCTCGCGATACTTATGCCAATGCTTCTGAATGGGAAGAGAAGGCAAAGGATCTTGCAGGAAGATTCATCAAGAACTTTGCTAAATACGAGGGCAATGATGCAGGTAAGGCACTTGTTGCTGCAGGCCCGAAGCTTTAATTCCATACAAGATCATTATCGGAACCATCCTCATAATGAGGATGGTTCTTTTTGTATTAAAATTAATCAATCAAATGATAAAATACTCCCTATTATTTGATGAATATTTGTGATATGATATTTTAGGTCAATCAAATTGATGTAAATATGCAATTAAAAATAATCAATAATAATATTGGGAAAGAGGTAGGGAAAATGTACAATCCGGAGAAGTATCAGATACCGTATTTTATGCCGAAGAAGCCGACATACAACTGGGTGAATCAGGATCATATCACGAAGGCACCAATCTGGTGCAGTGTTGATTTAAGAGATGGAAACCAGGCACTTATCGAGCCTATGAGTCTTGATGAAAAGCTTGAATTCTTCAGGATGCTCGTGGAAATCGGATTCAAGGAGATAGAGATTGGTTTTCCGGCAGCCTCTGATACGGAGTATAAATTCGCAAGAACTCTTATCGAAAACAATATGGTTCCTTCGGATGTTACGCTTCAGGTACTGACTCAGGCAAGAAGCCACATTATAAAGAAGACCTTTGAAGCGGTAAAGGGCGCGCCGAAGGCTATCATCCACCTTTACAATTCGACCTCGGTTGCGCAGAGGGAGCAGGTCTTCCGTAAAGACAAGAAAGAGATAAAGAAAATTGCCGTTGAAGGTGCAAAGCTTTTGAAAGAGCTTGCTGATAAGACGAAGGGCAATTTCTCCTTTGAGTATTCGCCGGAAAGCTTTCCGGGTACGGAGGTTGAATACGCGATCGATGTCTGCAATGCCGTTATCGACGTGTGGAAGCCGAAGAAGGACAACAAGGTTATTATAAATATACCGACGACAGTGGAAAATGCGATGCCGCATGTTTTTGCAACCCAGATAGAAACTGTAAGCAATGCGCTTAAATATCGCGATGCAATAACACTTTCGATACATCCCCACAACGACAGGGGAACGGGGGTGGCAACGGCGGAGCTCGCAGTACTTGCCGGCGCGGACAGGATAGAGGGAACGCTTTTCGGAAACGGAGAGAGAACGGGAAATGTTGACATCGTTACCCTTGCAATGAATATGTATTCACATGGTGTTGACTCGAAGCTTGATTTCAGGGATATAAGCAGGATTGGTGATACTTATGAGAGGCTCACAAGAATGAAGATTTATGAGAGGCAGCCCTATGCGGGACAGCTTGTCTTTACCGCTTTTTCGGGTTCACATCAGGATGCCATTTCGAAGGGCTTCAAGTGGCATGAGAATCATCCTGAAAAGCCTTGGAGTGTGCCTTATCTGCCGGTTGATCCTCATGACCTCGGAAGAGAGTACGACGGAGATGTCATCCGTATCAACAGCCAGTCTGGAAAAGGCGGCGTAAGTTATATTCTCAGGCACAATTTCGGTATGGAGATACCGAAGGAAATGCAGGAGGATGTCGGCTATATGATGAAAGGTATTTCCGACAAGGAGCATGCAGAGCTTTCGCCGGAGAGGGTTTATCATATTTTTGAGGATAAATATATTAATAACGACGGCGAGTTCACGATCCCTGCCTGTCATTTCGAACAGGTTGACGGAATTCTTGCCCGCGTTACCATAAACAGGGATGGAAAGGAAACGATAGTTGCAGCCAACGGAAATGGACGACTTGATGCGGTAAGCAACGCTCTCAAATCCTTCTTTAATATAAGCTACGAGCTTTCGACTTATACGGAGCATGCGCTGACAAAGGGATCATCTTCGAAGGCCTGCACTTATGTGGGAATCAACTGCGCGGGAAAACGTTACTGGGGAGTGGGAATAGACGAGGATATTATTAAATCTTCGATAAACGCGCTCACTGTTGCGGTAAACCAGATAGATGCGATTCGCGAGACACGCCTTGAAAGAGACCAGAGAATAACGGAGATCATAAATTTCATACAGGAAAAATATCTTTCGGTGACGCTTGATGACCTGTCGAGGGAGTTTTATCTTTCGAAGCCCTATCTTTCGAAGTACATTAAAGAAAAGTCGGGTGAGACTTTCAGTGAAAATGTGCAGAAAATCCGTCTTAAAAAGGCGTGCACGCTTTTGAAGAACGGCAACATGAAGGTTGAAAAGGTTGCGGAAAACGTAGGCTATCCCAGCGTTGAGCATTTCAACCGCCAGTTCAAAAAACGTTACGGCATGACACCGGTGCAGTACCGCAACTCGTCTAAATGATGAGTTGATGATACCGGCAATTAGGAACTTTATTATACGTTGACAGATTGACGAAATTGTACTGTATTTTGCACAGTAAAAACGGCGAAAATAGCCGAAAGTATTGAATTTAGAGCGTAAGATTTGTACACTTTTTCTGAATGATATGCTATAATTGATTACAGACAATGACAAACACTCTTGTGAGGTACGGGGATGGAAACTAATATTTTACTTGAGAACGGCACAAATGAGCTCGAAATATTGGAATTTAAGTTGGACCAGGATTCTTACGGCATCAACGTCGCTAAGATAAAGGAGATAATAACCTATCAGCCTGTGACTCCTGTGCCAAATTCACATCCAAGCATTGAAGGTATATTTATGCCGCGTGATACCATGATAACGGCAATTAACCTTAAAAACTGCCTGCAGCGCGGAAGTCAGGAAGGCGGAGGGCTTTTCATAATTACAAACTTTAATAAGCTCGATATTGCGTTCCATGTTGATTCCGTAGTAGGAATACACAGGGTGTCCTGGGGAGACATAATTAAGCCTGATGCGACCGTAAATACCGTTGAGAGCGGTGTGTCGACAGGTATAGTTAAGTTTGACAACAGGCTTGTTATAATTCTTGATTTCGAGAAGATAGTAACTGACATCAGCCCTGAGACCGGACTTAAGGTTACTGAGGTAGCAGACCTTGAACAGAGAAGGAGGAGCGACGTTCCCATCGTTATGGCGGAGGATTCCGCTCTTCTGAATAAGCTTATATCTGACTCGCTTAAGAAGTCCGGATATACGAATCTTGTCAACTGTGTCAACGGCAAAGAGGCGTGGGACTTTGTCAGCAAGTGCAGGGATGAAGGAACACTTGACCAGAAGGTGGGTCTGGTAATAACCGATATCGAAATGCCCATCATGGACGGTCATCACCTTACCAAGCTTATAAAAACGGATGATACAACCAAGCACGTTCCGGTTATCATTTTCTCATCACTTGTAAATGACGAAATGAGAAGAAAGGGCGAGCAACTGGGAGCAGATGCCCAGCTTTCGAAACCGGAGATAGGAAATCTTGTTAAAGAGATAGATAATCTTTTAGATACCAAGGCATCGCAAGCCGGATAAGATAAAGAGAGACATAACCAAAAACCCGGGAAGCAAAATTTCCGGGTTTTGTTTTTAGAAGGAGCAAGTGCAATGTCAGACGATCCTAATCATATCATGACGCCGGAAGAAATAGAGGCACTGCTTGCCCAGGTACCTGAAACAAAGGTTGAACCGGTCACAGATGAGGATCTGCATCTGGATGAAGAACCGATGGCGGCCGACAGGGCGGCAGAAAAGAAAGAAATAATTGCAGAAGCCGGTTCTGATAGTCAGAGCCCTGTTTCCGATGACCCGAATCATATGATGTCGCCTGAAGAGATAGCAGCTTTGATAAACGGGGAGACCTTCCCGCCACCGGAACCGGAGCCTGAACCTGTATCGGAACCGGAACCTGAACCCGAATCGGAGGAGCCTATACCGGATATAGAGCCAATGCCTGAAATTGAGGCAATGCCGGATATTGAGCCGGAGCCGGAAGCTGAGTCTGAGGCGGAAGTTATGCCCGACTTTGAACCTATGCCGGATTTTGAGCCTGAGGCAGAAGAGGCTTTGCCGGATTTTGAGCCTATGCCGGAACCTGAAGTCGAACCTGAACCTGAACCTGAACCTGAACCTGAACCTGCGCCGACAGTCGCAGCTGAAAGTACATCTGATGTCGCAATGTCGGAAGATGAGATTGCAAAGCTTTTAGACTCGATACCGGAACTTGCGGAAGAAGAACACGGAAGCGGGGCTGAAGAGCCGGCTCCGATAGAGGCAGCACCGATAGAGGCGGCTATGGAGGAAAGTCCTGAGGATAAAGATGTTACAGACCTTATCGACAGTATGCCGGAGGATGATGAGCTTTCGGAGATAAATGCGCTTCTTAAGCAAAGCGATGGAGGTACGTCAATGGCTGATGATGACGTACTCGCACTTCTTGACAGCATGGATGGAGGCGGTGCGCCCGATATGGGTGGCTTTAACGAGGGAGACAGTTCGGAAGAGGCGGAAAAAGCTGAGGAGACGGAAGAGGGATCAAATAAGAAAGAAAAGAAGCCTAAGGCTGAGCCGGAACTCGGACCGGATGGAAAACCCATAAAGAAACCCGGACTTCTGCAGAAGATAATTGGACTTTTCTTTGATGAAGACGAGTCTGAGGAGGATGATGACGGTGCAAGCGAGGCAACTAAGGAAAATCGCAAGGTAATAGCTGAAGCAGAAGAGAACGATAAGAACAAAAAGAAAAAGAAGAAAGAGAAAAAACCTAAGGAAAAGAAGGAAAAGAAGGAAAAACCGCCGAAGGAGAAGAAGCCTAAAAAGCCGAAGCCCCCGAAGCCGGAAGAGCCTCCGGGAAAGAAGATTCCGAGGAAAAAGATACTTGCAGTAGCTATTTTCTTTGTTTCTTTACTTGCAATGATATTAGTATGTCTTGCGGTATTTCCGAAGACGACCTACGTTAATGTGGGAAAGTCTTTCTATAAAGAAGGAAATTATGAGGCGGCATATGAAACCCTTGCGGGGATAAAAGGACTTGATGCGGATACGGAGCTTATGTATACCAATGCTTCGATGATCATGAGACTTCAGAGGAAATACGATTCCTATACGGATTTCATGTCGAGAGAGAAGACTTTGGAGGCTTTGGATTCGCTCGTTCAGGGAGTCAGTCTTTATAATTATCTTCTTCCGGATGCGGAGGAGAATGGTGTTGGAGAACAGCTTAATTCTGTTTACAGCAAGATTCTCTCGGCACTGTCTGATACCTTTGGTATTGGCGAAAGCGACGCAAATGACATTTTGGGTATAAAGGATAAGGTTAAATATACTCTCAGACTCATGGATATTACAAATCCGACATGGAAGAGCGATATCGCCCAACAGATTGATGCTGATGCTTATGAGGCACTGAAGCTTGCGGAGGAAGAGGAAGCTAAGGCGAAGAAGGCGGCTGAAGAAGCTGAACAGTTACCCTTTGACTATACTCCCGACCCCAATGCCTTTAACAGCGGAGAGGAGCCTGAAGCAGAGATTAATGACGGAGGCGGTTCAGAGGTTGAAAACCCTGAAAGTTCGGGTGACAGCGGTCAGGACGAGCCACAGCAGGATAGCGGAAATAATGATGATGGCGGCGGAGACAGCGACGAAGGCGACCTGCTTTATGAGTTCAATGTAACAAAAGGCAAGGACGGAACTTACAGGTAAATATTAAAGCTTGAAAGCCTCGGGTAAAAAATGCCCGAGGCTTAAAAATTGTACTACAAAACGATACAAAATTATGTTATTATATCTTTCGTATCAAATATAAAAAACTTAATTGGAGCGGATATATGGTAGCTATCATCGATTATGATGCAGGAAATATAAGGAGCGTTGAAAAGGCTGTGGAGAGCATGGGCTTTGAGACTGCTCTTACAAGAGATAGAGAAACTATTCTCCGTGCCGGACATGTTATATTGCCGGGCGTGGGAGCTTTTGGCGACGCAATGAAGCTCCTTAATTCATACGGACTTACAGAAGTTATAAGAGAAGTTGCGACGAGACAGATACCTTTATTGGGAATTTGTCTCGGTCAGCAACTTCTTTTTGAAATGAGCGAAGAGTCCCCAGGAGTTGAGGGATTGGGGCTTATCAGAGGCTCGGTAAAAAAGATACCTTCGGGAAATGGATTAAAAGTACCCAATATCGGCTGGAATTCCCTCGAAACAAAAAATAAGGGCAGGCTTTTTGAAGGAATAGAAAACGGAGCTTTTGTCTATTTTGTTCATTCGTATTATTGCGCAGCAGAGGAACGTGATATCGTGAAGGCAGAAATAGATTATAATGTTACGGTAGATGCTTCCATAGAGAAGGACAATATATTTGCCTGTCAGTTTCACCCGGAAAAAAGCTCGGAAACCGGTCTGAAGATTTTGAAGAATTTTCTTAAAGTATAGGGAATATTTAGAAGAGGAAAACAAATGTACACAAAAAGAATAATCCCCTGTCTTGATGTAGATAACGGACGTGTGGTAAAGGGTGTGAATTTTGTAAATTTAAGAGATGCAGGAGACCCTGTGGAAGTTGCGTCAATCTATGACAGGGAAGGCGCAGACGAACTCGTATTTCTTGATATTACAGCGACAAGTGATAAAAGAAAGACCGTAACGGAGCTTGTAAGAAAGGTTGCGGCGCAGGTTTTCATACCGTTCACGGTAGGAGGCGGTATAAGGACGGTAGACGATTTCAGGGAAGTTCTGAGAGAGGGAGCCGACAAGGTTGCGGTAAATTCTGCTGCGATAAATAAGCCGGAACTGATTGCTGAGGCGGCAGATAAATTCGGCAGCCAGTGCGTAGTGCTTGCAATGGATGCCAAAAGGCGTTCTGACGGAAGCGGCTGGAATGTCTACAAAAACGGCGGCAGACTTGATACAGGCATAGATGCGATAGAATGGGCTGAAAAGGCTATAAAACTTGGTGCGGGTGAAATACTTCTTACGAGTATGGACTGCGACGGCACGAAGAATGGCTATGATATAGAACTGACAAAAACAATAGCTGATTTAGGAGAGGTTCCGGTCATAGCATCGGGCGGAGCCGGAAGGAAAGAGCATTTCCTTGAAGCACTGACAGACGGTCACGCAGAGGCGGCTCTTGCGGCATCACTTTTCCATTATAAGGAATTGTCAATAGCGGAAGTAAAAGAATATTTAAGAGAAAACGGAGTAAATGTAAGATGCCGGCAATAAACGGAGACTGGCTCGAAGCTGTGGGAGAAGAATTTCAAAAACCCTATTATGCTGAGCTTTATAAATTTGTAAAGGAAGAATATTCGAAATATGTGATATACCCGCCGTCGGGAGATATATTTAATGCACTTCACCTGACACCGTTAAAAAAGGTCAAGGCGGTGATTTTGGGGCAGGACCCCTATCATAATGAGCATCAGGCGCATGGACTTTCCTTTTCCGTAATGCCTGATGTGGCAAAGAAGGATATACCGCCTTCGCTTCAGAACATTTATAAGGAATTAAATGAGGATTTAGGCTGTTATATACCCGATAACGGATATCTGAAAAAATGGGCGGAAGAGGGCGTACTTATGCTGAATACCGTACTTACTGTCCGCGCACATTCTCCGGCTTCTCATCAGGGACATGGCTGGGAGAAATTTACAGACGCGGTTATACGGGCGGTTGAAACAGAGGACAGACCCATAGTATATATGCTTTGGGGACGTCCGGCGAAAATGAAGGCATCAATGATAAAAAATCCTAACCATCTGGTACTTACAGCCGCGCATCCGAGCCCTTTATCTGCATATAAGGGATTTTTCGGCTGCAGGCATTTTTCGAAGGCTAATCAGTTTTTAACGGAACATGGCTCAGAGCCGATAGACTGGCAAATAGAAAACATTCATTAAAGAGAATGGAAAATGGAGGAACAGGATGCAGAAGACAAAACTCACTGAAACCGTCAAAAAGAATATTTATCCCGGAAGAGGTATCGTTCTGGGAAGAACTGCTGATGGTAAGAAGGCCGTTATTGCCTATTTTATTATGGGAAGGTCGGAGAACAGCAGGAACAGGGTATTCGTTGAAGAGGGAGAAGGCATCAGGACGCAGGCGTTTGACGAGTCGAAGATGGAGGACCCTTCACTCATAATTTATGCACCGGTAAGGGTTCTTGGCAATAAGACGATCGTTACCAACGGCGACCAGACGGATACCATCTATGAGAATATGGATAAGCAGATGACTTTTGAACAGTCGCTCAGAGGACGTGAGTTTGAGCCGGATGCGCCGAATTACACTCCGAGGATTTCGGGAGTTGTCCACGTCGAGAACGGAAGCTGCAATTTTGCCCTTTCTATTCTTAAAAGCGACGACGGCGACCCGTCTTCATGTCTCAGATTTACTTATGCCTACAATTCTCCGAAGGCGGGAGTCGGACGATTCATTCATACCTATATGTCTGACGGAAATCCGCTTCCGAGCTTTGAAGGTGAACCGGAGCTCGTCTCAATCGAAGGTGACATTGACGAGTTCACCAATTCACTTTGGGACGCGCTTAATTCGGATAATAAAGTGTCGTTATTTACCAGATTTATAGATATTGAAACAGGAAAATACGAGTCTCGCATAGTTAACAAGAATGTATGATGTGTAAGTTGTACAGTTAATCTGCACAACGGGACAGGAGGAAAAACTAATTATGAACGAATTATCACTTAAATACGGCTGTAACCCCAATCAGAAGCCTTCGAGAGTATATATGGAAAATGGCAGTGACCTGCCTGTAACGGTTCTTAACGGAAAACCCGGCTACATAAATCTCCTTGACGCACTTAATGGCTGGCAGCTCGTTAAGGAACTGAAAACAGCTACAGGACTTCCGGCAGCAACCTCATTCAAGCATGTGTCACCTGCGGGGGCTGCTGTGGGACTTCCTTTGTCGGAGGTTGAGGCAAAAATCTACTGGGTTGATGATCTGGGAGAGCTGAGCCCGCTTGCGTGTGCTTATGCAAGGGCAAGAGGTGCAGACAGAATGTCTTCCTACGGAGATTTTATTTCCCTTTCGGATATTTGTGATAAAGATACAGCAAATCTTGTAAAAAGAGAGGTTTCAGACGGAATAATCGCTCCGGGATATACGGACGAGGCGATTGAAATACTGAAGTCAAAGAAGAAGGGCAACTATTGTGTGCTTCAGATAGACGAGAACTATGTTCCTGAAGAAATCGAGCGTAAGCAGGTTTTTGGAATAACCTTCGAGCAGGGCAGGAATAATTTCGTTATAAATAAGGAGCTTCTGGACAATATCGTTACGGAAAACCACGACATGCCCGAGTCGGCAAAGGTTGACCTTATGATTTCACTTATCGTTCTTAAGTATACACAGTCGAATTCGGTTGCTTATGCGAAGGGCGGTCAGGCAATCGGTATCGGTGCGGGACAGCAGTCGAGAATACACTGTACACGCCTTGCGGGACAGAAAGCCGATAACTGGTGGCTG
>CAJOPI010000097.1 GCA_905236275.1 uncultured Lachnospiraceae bacterium
ATTTAATGTGTTGATAAAAAATTAGAAAATTCACACAGACTTTATATTTTTTGTTGTATTTGATGAAGCATGGAATAAGGCAGGTATGTTAGGGTGTGTTCAAAATCAGAGTAATCGTTAAAGGGTTCATAGATATGAGCCCTTTAAGTTTGCTTCCTGTCTAAAGTACCCAATGTTGCTTTCTGCCACTTCGAGACTGTGGTGTTGCTTACAAGAGTGAACAAATAGAAATTCTTGAATTTACGCACTTTTTTCAAAATACCTATTGACTTGGAGTTGACTCCAAGGTGTATAGTACAACCATAAGGAACTAAAACGATTCGATTTGAAGGAGAAATGCCATGACAATCAAGGAAGTATGTGAAAAATTCAATCTTACTCCCGACACACTCCGCTATTATGAGCGAGTAGGTGTAATTCCGGAAGTAAACAGAACCAAGGGTGGCATTCGCGACTATTCAGAGCAGGACATCAAATGGGTTGAGAATGCTGTCTGTATGAGAAGTGCCGGAGTGCCGGTAGAAATGCTGATCGAGTATGTGAAGCTTTTTCAGGAAGGAGATTCCACAATCGCGTCAAGACGTGACCTTCTGATGGAGGCTCGTGTAGAGGTACAGAAACAGCTGGATAAATATCAGGCTACTATGGATAGACTCAATTACAAGGTATCCAGATATGAAGAGGCAGTAAAAACAGGAGTCCTTAGGTGGGATGCTGAAGATATAAAGGAGACAGAATAATGACGGAGAGCCGCTTTTTTCCGGAGATACATGGGAATTTTGGATTTGGCTGCATGAGACTGCCGATGGCAGGAGGCAAGGTTGATTATGATGAGTTTGAGAAAATGGCTGATTCATTTATCGAAGCCGGTCTCAATTATTTTGATACAGCGCATGGATATATAGGCGGACAGTCCGAGACCGCAATTCGTGACTGCGTGGCTAAGCGGTATGACAGAAGCCGGTTTCTCCTTACAAATAAGCTGACAGCTCCGTATTTTAACAGCCAGCCTGATATCCGTCCGTTTTTCAAGAAGCAGCTTGAATGGTGCGGGGTGGGTTATTTTGATTTTTACCTGATGCATGCCCAGGATCAGAATAATTATAAGAAGTTCAAAGAATGTAAGGCCTACGAGACGGCATATGGTTTTAAGGAAGAAGGTCTGATCCGTCATTTTGGTATATCTTTTCATGACAAAGCGGATGTGTTTGATATGATCCTTACGGAGCACCCGGAAATCGAGATCGTACAGATTTAGTTCAACTACGTGGATTATGAAGATTCCACTGTGGAGAGTCGAAAGGTCTATGAAGTCTGTGAGAAGCATGGGAAGCCGGTTATTGTCATGGAACCGGTAAAGGGTGGAAGTCTTGTAAATCTTCCTGCTGATGCTGATAAGATCTTTCGAGATTTGAATGGAGGCAGCAATGCTTCCTATGCAATCAGATTTGCAGCAAGCTTTCCGAATATGGCGATGGTACTCTCCGGCATGAGCAATATGGAGCAGATGCAGGATAATCTTACAGCCATGAAGGATTTTGTACCTTTATCGGATAAAGAAATGACGGCAGTACATAAGGTCTGTGATATCTTCAGGAATCTCAACCTGATTCCCTGCACTTCATGCAGGTACTGTATCGAAGAAAACGAATGTCCTCGGGGCATCCGTATTCCGGATCTGTTTTCTGCGCTTAATGCCCATGAAGCGTTCCATAACTGGAATACTGGTTATTACTATGAGAATATCTTAACCGGAAACGGTCATGGCAAGGCATCCGAATGTATCAAATGCGGCAAATGCGAAAAGGTGTGTCCGCAGCATTTGAACATCAGAGAACTTCTGACACAGGTGGCCGGAGTTTTTGAACATTGAAAAAAACTGTCGGGGTGATGGCAAGAGCACAATCTACGATGAGATGGATCTGAACATGACCATCAACATTGGACAGGTAAGGTGTGAACAGTAACGGTTTTTGAAGCTGGCTTTATGATCATAAAAATATCTGTTGACTTAGAGTTAACTCCGAGATGTATAATACAGACATAAGATACAAAGACAAATCGATTTGAAGGAGATTTCTCTTATGGCAAAAGTATTGATTATAAACGGAAGTCCGCGTGTGGGCGGAAACACAAGCATTGCCTTGACAGACTGTTCTACAGTACAGGCTTTGATAAGACAATGAAGGTTGGTGCAAGCGTCGTTGTAGCAAGGCGCGGTGGATTATCCGCAACCTTTGATGAACTGAACAAATACTTTACGATCTGTGGAATGCCTGTTGCATCCAGCCAGTACTGGAACAGTGTTCATGGCAGAGAAAAGGGTGAGGCTGAGCAGGATCTTGAAGGGCTTCAGACAATGCGTACGCTTGCTGGGAATATGACTTTCCTTATGAAGAGTATTGCGCTTGGAAAAGAAAAATATGGCTTGCCTGAGAAGGAAGAATGGCAGCCTACACATTTTATAAGATGATGAGGAGGACATCAAAATGAGCAGAGTTAATTTTGGAGCAAAGCCACTTATGTATCCACAGCCGGTGCTGATCATCGGAACCTATGATGAGAATGGTGTTCCTAATGCCATGAATGCTGCATGGGGCATCACAACAGATTTCAAGGAAATCACTATCAGCCTTTCAGATCATAAGACTACGGATAATCTGAAGGTAAAAAAAGCTTTTACAGTCAGCATGGCAACAGAAGATCAGGTTGTGCCTTGCGATTATGTCGGTGTGGAATCCGGGAGAAAGGTTCCGGATAAGTTTGCTAAGGCAGGTTTTCATGCAACAAGGAGTGAGTTCGTGGATGCGCCGCTTATTGATGAACTTCCTCTGGCTATGGAATGCAAGGTAAAGAGCTTCGAGAACGGACTCCTTGTAGGAGAGATTGTAAATGTTTCAGCAGATGAGAGTGTTGTGACAGACGGTGCTGTGGACATTACAAAGGTGAGACCTATAAGCTTTGACCCATTTGGAAATGCTTACTATGGAGTGGGTGCGAAGGTAGGCAATGCCTTTAAGGATGGAACGTCACTTAAGTAAGAAAATACGGTTGCCTTAGGCTTCAAATCCGGAGGCAGCCGTAATTTTTTGTATTGACAAGCTAACGGTCAATAGCTGTTTTTGACCCTGACATCATAAATTTAACGAAAATATAATTGAAAAGTTCTTCTATATTATATATAATAAAATGACGGTTTTTTGAGGAATAGGGTAAAACCTGAAAGATAGAAAAGAGGATGTGCTATGGCAGACAAAATGATTAAGACAATTGCGGTACTTACAAGCGGCGGCGATGCCCCCGGAATGAATGCGGCAATCAGAGGTGTTGTCAGGAAGGCTCTGACGAACGGCATGAAGGTAATGGGAATCGAGAAGGGCTATCAGGGACTTCTTAACGGAGAAATCCATGAAATGACCTCAAAGGATGTTTCCGATTCTATTCAGAAGGGCGGAACTATCTTAAGGACTGCAAGAAGTGAAGAGTTCGCTACAGAAGAAGGAAAGATCAAGGGCGCTGAGATACTTAAGTCAAAGGGCATTGATGCTGTGGTTGTTATCGGAGGAGACGGTTCCTACAAGGGAGCACTCGGACTTTCACATCATGGTATTGCAGTGGTTGGTATTCCCGGTACGATCGACCTTGATATTGCATGTACCGACTACACAATTGGTTTTGATACTGCTATAAACACTGCGATGGATGCTATCGATAAGGTACGTGATACCTCTTCATCGCATGAAAGATGCTCAATCGTTGAGGTTATGGGAAGACATGCGGGCTATATTGCGCTCTGGTGCGGTGTTGCCAGCGGTGCTGAGGAAATTCTTCTTCCTGAGAGCTATGATTACGATGAGCAGCACATTATAAATCATATTATTGAAGCAAAGAAAATCGGAAAGACCCACTTCCTTATCGTAAATGCAGAGGGTATCGGACATTCCACATCTCTCGCAAGACGTATCGAAGCAGCTACCGGTATGGAAACAAGGGCAACCATACTTGGATACATGCAGCGTGGTGGTTCACCGACCTGTAAGGATCGTTTCTATGCAACCATCATGGGTGCTTATGCAGCTGATCTTCTTCGCGATGGTAAGTTCAACAGAGTTGTATGCCATATGAACGGCGAATTCTGTGATTATGATATCGATGAGGCACTTGCCATGAAGAAGTCGATTCCGCCTTACCTTGAAGAAGTCGCAAGGTCTATGTCAAGATGATAAGCTCATATACGAACGCACGCCTTACAGGCGTGCGCTCTCTTCGTGACAGGTCAAGGGCAAGACGTGAGAGGGACGCATTTCTCGTGGAGGGGCTCCGCTCATACAGGGAAATACCAAAGGAAGACCTTTTGGAAACGTATGTTTCAGAAGCCTTTCATAAAAAATATCCTTCCATAGAGGCTGAAATCGTCAAAGAAGAGGTTTTCAGGAAACTTAGTGATACTACAAGCCCGCAGGGCGTACTCGCTGTCGTGCGTCAGAAGCATTATAAACTTGCTGACCTCATTAAAGCTGAGAACGGCCTTTTTTTAATATTGGAA
>CAJOPI010000098.1 GCA_905236275.1 uncultured Lachnospiraceae bacterium
TAATAGATTGCTGTTACGATGCTGATAAATAGCTCTATAATCGCGTTGTAAACGTTTACAGAGCTGAGAGGCTGCACGGCGTCCTTCAGAGGCTAATTTCTCATACACATCCTGTTAGCTTTCTCTAACCTCATACACAGCCTATTTTCGCCTCTATTTCTGTTCATAAGGAACCAAAATAAGAACAAACCGAGGGAGATAGCCTCATACACATCTCTTTTTATCCGGAAGAAAGCACCTTAAGATGCTCCTCAGGGATACGTAAGAAGGAGGCAGAAGCTCCCTTATCCTCATACATACCTTCCTATATATCTTCCAATGTCATACACAGCCCATATCAGCCTCTCAGCAAGGAAAGCGGACAAGCCCAAGGGAGCCTGCCCGGATATCCCCGGAAAATAAGGGTCTTCTCCAGAAAATCAATAAAAGTGAGAGTAAATGAGAGTAAAGAAGATTGAAGCCTGTTCGATGATGAAGGCGAAGAAAACCAACAGAAAATTTACCGGATTGAAGACGGATTTGCCAAAATTAGGAATTACAGTAGGGGTCAAAATGTAAGAAATGGTCTTTTTATGCGGGTTTGAAAACGAACTAATCGCATCCGCTTCAATCATTTGCTCTTGAATTTCAATTATTTGCCCTGATTTTGGAGATTTTTATGATATTCTTCGTTGTTTTCTTGATATGCACGGGCAATATTCAGACCTAAATTAAATGATTGAACCCCCGAAAAAACCGGATTGAAGACCTTATATATTACGAAATAGGCGAAAAAAGTCACGGAAAGGGTCAGGAATGATGCCGGAATCAGGCTGATATATAGGCACAGACTGTAATTATATTACTTATATCATATAGGATTAAAGTAGTATAAAACGAGAGAGATAAAGAAGAATAAAATGAGGGGATTTTCTTTTAATAATCTATTGACATTTGATACTGTTGCTGATATAATTATCTTATGAGATAGTATCTTATAAGATAGTATCGATGGAGGGATTTTATGTTTTATTGCAGAGACGATGAATTAAGAAAGTTGAATAAGCTTTATTCGAGTGATAAGTTTGAATGCGTTATAATATATGGACGAAGACGTGTCGGAAAGACCGCTATAATCAATAAATTTTGTGAAGGAAAGCCGTCAATATTTTTTTCGGCGCTGAATGCTTCCGCAAACGAAAATCTCGAGGCATTTTCCAAAGCTATATTTCAGTATGAGCATCCGGATATTGCTGACGCACCTATATATCCTGACTTTGATGCCGCGCTTGATCATATAACCCGTCTTTCCGAACAGCAAAGAATAGTACTTGTGATCGATGAATACCCATATCTTGCGAGTTCGTATAGCTCTATATCCTCGCGCCTTCAACATATTATAGACCATCACTGGACAAAGGGAAAGCTGTTTCTGATACTCTGCGGCTCATCTATGAGCTTTATGGAAAATCAAGTGCTTGGGTATGAGAGTCCGCTTTATGGTCGCAGAACGGCACAATTCAGAATACAGGCGCTCTCATATAAGGACATATGTGCTTTTGAGCCGTCCCTTGGCAGCGAAGAGCAATCTCTGATCTATGGTATCACCGGTGGTATTCCAATGTATGTTAGTTTGCTCGGAGTCAAAGATAACGTTGATGATGCCCTGCTTAGTAACTTTTTCGACACTTCTGCCTATCTTTTTGAGGAACCTCAGAATCTGCTTAAGCAGGAGCTGCGAGAACCCGCAATGTATAACTCTGTTATATCTGCGATAGCGGGCGGCGCGTCAAAGTTAAACGAGATAGCAACCAAAGTCGGAATAGAATCTGCTGTTTGCAGCAAATATCTTTCGGTGCTTACCGAACTTGGGATAATAAAAAAAGAATATCCCATCACCGAAAAGAACAGCAAAAAGACTATATACATCATTGATGACTGCTTTTTCCGTTTCTGGTATCGATTTGTTCCCCGCAACTTGGCGGCTATCGAATCCGGTCGCTTTGCTAAAACGTATGAACACGCTGTAAAGCCGTATCTGCACGATTATATGGGTCTTGTTTTTGAGCGTATGTGTAGGGACTACCTGCTTAGATATGCCGAAGACCTGCCTATCCCTGTATCGGAGATAGGACAGTGGTGGGGAACTGACTCGGCAACACATAAAGAAGTGCAGATAGATATTGTTGCGGCACCTATAGAAGGAAAAGAGTATATCATAGGCTCCTGCAAATACCGGAATGAGATGATCGGAACGGGCGAGTATGAACTTTTAAAGAATTATGCAAATGTTTTTGGCAAAGGCGACAAGTACCACTTTTATATATTCTCGAAGTCAGGATTTACCCCGTCTCTCATTCAAAAAGCGGAGGAGGACGGTGTTCATCTTATAACCTTGAGCGAGCTATATGGGGCATCAGGCTGATCATAAACAGTCAAGTAGTTAAATAGCTTGTTCTTTTGGGGTTATCGTTTGACCACTCTTCCTTATCTCTTCGAGCGTCCTCGGAGTATAATCCATATACGGCATCATACAGCCAACGTTATAGCATTCAAACGGTATCTCAAGCTCTTTGCATATCTCCCGATAGCGCTCAAAAGCGGTATTGTCCTTTGTGTTATGTACATGCCCGTAGAGATGAACTGAACCGCGATACTGATTTCTCCAGTGGGCGATAGGATAGTGGCACAGCACTACCTGTATGCCGTTGTCTTCCACCGTAGCTATATCCTTTATCCACTCAAAATAAGCACGCATTTCATTTGTGAGTTTATCGTGATTACCGAGAATAAAATATTTCTTCCCTACAAGCTGAGACAGAACTTCCAGACCTTCGGTATTCTTCCAAGCAAGGTCGCCGAGAACATATACGCTATCATTGTATGTCACAACGCTGTTCCAACGGCGTATGATCTCCTTAGCCATTTCTTCTGTGTTTTTGAATGGTCGCCCGTCGTGTTTCAGAACATTTTCGTGTCCGATGTGAAGATCGGAGATATAAAAATTCATAAGAGCCTTTTCTTTCTTAGTTTGGTCACAAACGTATAGTTCCAATATGACATATAAGCCCTTATGTCATCCCTCTTCCAGCAGTCACGCTGATAAGCTTTCGCATAGAACATATCATTGAGCCGACGACTAAATATAGAGCTTCAAGCCGATTTAATTATATTCAA
>CAJOPI010000099.1 GCA_905236275.1 uncultured Lachnospiraceae bacterium
AAAACAAAACCTGTAATACTTTTTTTGCGATTCGGTAAGTGTATTATAATAGTACTTTCGTGTGTAGTCATCAATAAACGCATCAGAACTCTCAACCGTATCAGATGTTGTGGGTTCCGTTTCTTCAGGAACAGTGTAGTGCGGCTTGGTAGTTGTATCTGATGTTTCTTGAGAGACAGTATTAGAAACCGCTGTTTCGGGAGGTGAGGCTGTCGTTCTTCCTGTGGTTGATGCTGTAAATTTCTCGGTAGGAGACATCAATTCCGCAGTCACGACAGTCTCAGAAGGGATATCGTCTATATCTAAAACGATATCCATATAGTCTGTCCAGCACCAATACCATGGCTCATTTGTTATTTGGACTTCTGTAGTTTCACTATAGGTTGTTTCCGGTCTGGACTCTTCAGTTGTAATCGCATCCTCTGTTGTCATTGAACTGAGCGCTGATGTTTTTGTCTCAGAGATTGCAATAACAGGTTCTTCTGTTGAACAAGTTAAGGCAGAAGTGCCTGTTTTGGGTAAATACTCGGGCTTAGGATCATCATGAGCGCTGCTGCAGCCCGACATCAGCAGACATACACATAAGCTTATAAGTGTAATTCTTGTTTTTTTCATATACATCTTCCTTTCTCCGTATAACGGACCTTCTATACATATTATGATTACGAATCCTGATTTTTGGAAACCAAAACACGTTTCTACACAACTATTTCAAAAATAGTTTCAAAAGGCGTCTTGCGTAATCATAATATATATGAACCGGAAAACAGAGTTCGCCATGCAGGACTTAATAACTTGAAAGGAGAATGAAATGACCGGGAGTCTGTGAAGCATGGTCACAATAAGAAACCGAAAGGAATGGTGTAATGAAAAATTCAGTAAAAAGCTTCCTCGCAGCGGCACTTGCAGGAACTATTTCCCTGACCTCAACATTCAGTGCATTTGCAGCAGGAAAGACAATCGAGGCTTACGATGTGGGGGAAACAAGACAGGTAGTTGTAGGGTTTATGCACGGTGATTCAGGTGATAACTTTAATGCCGGTTATGACTTCGTGCAGTCCGGGTTAGCGGCTGACACTACAGGAACGATACGTGCGGCCAACTTTGTACGTCTTGACCTTATCAAAGAAGGAGAAAGCACGACTACAAACGCAGCAGGTGCGACTACAACCGCTCAGATAGCATACTGCCTTGCACCGGATCACGGAATATCGCCCTCTGTATACGCTTCGTCAAGTGTAGGCTATTCAGTAAAGATGACCGATGATCTGTCGGAGGCAGCCGGTATTCATCTGTCTGACGAAAAGATCAGAGATCTTCGCCTTGCTCTAACTTATGGCTATAAGGGTGAAATAAATCTCAAATGGACTACCAATTCGCTCCACGGAGGTCAGTATGAATGGATGGAATCTACATCGGCTCCGCTGGTCTACCCGTTGGCAAGCGGTGGATACGCTTCTGCGACTTCGCACCGTATTGCTACACAGATATGTATCTGGATGATAGTAACCGGTTGGTTCTATGACACTTCTTCCGAAGCGAAGGCTCTTGATATCTTTGTCAGCAAGCTTCCCGCCAAATACGCAGGTGAGGTCAGAGCTGTATACACAAAGATAGCCGATAATGTCAGGAGCGGCAACACCGGGCTTACAAGCAGCGACACCTATGATAAGCTCATCTCCTTCTTTAACAGTTCTCAGATCGATGACTATATGAGCAATAACGAAAACTATACCCTTACTACTGAGAATGGGTATAAGGTGTATAAGCTTAAACTCCCGTCGTACATTTCAACCGCATTCCCGACAATTGCCGGAGATGTCAGCAATGCCTTAAAGAAAAAAGGTATGAGTGCCAGTGATTTTAAGGTAACATTCAAAAATGATATCCTTACCATAAAGTCAAGAGAATCGCTTGATGGAATAGACATTCCTCTTACTATCGGTGCAGATTCGGCAGGAAGTTTATACAATTTCATCGGAGTAATGGGCGGCGCTGCATCACAGCAGGGTATCATAGTTCCGACTTTACCCTCGTTTAAGCTCACTCTTAAAGGCAACCCTATTTTGCCTCCAATTGAAGTCTATCTGAGGAAAACCTTCAATTCGGCAGATGCAGGCGATGTCAGTGTAAATCTCTCAGAGTTTTCATTCGTGATAGGAAAAGGGCTCAATGAAGAAGGACGCGATGTTGACAGCCTTTTGGAAGAGTATCTGAATTTCGATTATGACGAAAATAAATCCATATACTCTTTTAACGGAACAACTGCCACAAGGAGTTCAGAGGCTACGCAGCTCAAACTCCGCGCAGACGGAACTGTAAAATTTGATAATTTACCTGCAGATGATAGATATTTCATCGTTGAAACTGCAGCCAATGCCGCATGGAGAGGTAAAGTCGGTCAGATCATCGCGCTCGATAATATCAGAAATGAAGATGAGGATGAATATGTCTTCGACAACACCGGCACAGGTCTCGGTCTTCTTGCTTTCTATAAGGCTTTCTATTCCGAGGGCGGCCTTGAGGTCACATCCGACTATAATGGCGATGAAGCGGCTTTTCGCGCAGCAGCAATAGCCGGGCTCCGCTTCAATATTACCGACGTAGAGGGCAATATCGTTCCCGTGACCGGCAGCAACGGAGTGTACGAGTGCTCCGACCCCGATTATATCGAAAACGGCGGTGTTGCCGAGGAATATGCTCTCCAGCTTGACGAGAACGGCAGATGCGTG
>CAJOPI010000100.1 GCA_905236275.1 uncultured Lachnospiraceae bacterium
AGGGGAAGAGGGGAAATTTGGCTTTAATTATACGAGGGGACATTTCAGAAAGGGAGTCGAATGACTTTTAATTCATGAGTACAGTAATAATCGCACTTTCGCGATATCTGCTCGCAATTTTTGCGGCATTTTATGCGCTGCATTGCTTTGCGGCATTTTCATATATGTTCACTGAGGGACGCAAATGGTTTTGCATAACACAGGTTGTTTTTATGTCATTTATACACCTGCTGGGGTTCAGCGTTATAGCTATGCAGACAGGAGAGCAATATCTGGCGATAATATGCGTTCTTCATGAACTTGCATTTATAATTACAATAGTGATGTACCGGCTTATTTATCCGGGAAGTTCATGGCTTCTGCTGAATAATATGTGTTTCTTTCTTGCAGTGGGACTGGTCATGATAACAAGGCTTTCACCGGAAAAAGCCCTGAAACAGTTCTTTATTGCTCTGATATCATTGCTTGTAACTTTTTTTATTCCTTTTGCCATGGAGAAGGCAGAGAATTTAAGAAAATACAGTATCTATTTTGGAATTGCCGGTTTTGCGGCACTTGCTGCTGTATTTGTTTTTGGTTCGATAACCAACGGTTCGAGACTGTCTATCCAGCTTTTCGGAATTCCTTTTCAGCCTTCTGAATTTGTGAAAATTCTTTTTGTTTTATTCGAAGCCGGTATGCTTACGGAAGAAGGCGGAATTTACGGAAATCCTACACTTCATCCGAATATTAAAAGGATCGCTGTTTCTGCAGCTGCTGCGCTTGCCTACTGTATAATACTTGTTATATCAAGGGATTTGGGAAGTGCACTGATATTCTTTGTTACTTATGTATTCATGCTTTATGTGGCGGCAAAGGCACCGCTTGTTCTGGCGGGAGGAACGCTGGCAGGAGCAGCCGGAACCTTCATAGGATACAGGCTGTTTTCACATGTAAGAGTCCGCTTCAGGGCGTGGAAAAATCCTTTCAGTGAAATAGAAGGACAGGGATACCAGATAACACAGTCACTTTTTGCGATAGGTACAGGCGGATGGTTCGGAATGGGACTTACAATGGGAAGCCCCGACAAGATTCCCGTAGTTGAGCAGGATTTCATCTTCTCTGCGATTTCCGAGGAGTTTGGCTGCATATTCAGTGTATGCCTGATCCTTGTATGCATCAGCACTTTCCTTATGTTCATGAATATCGCCATGACAGTCGGAAATGCTTATTATAAGCTTATAGCAGCCGGACTTTCTGTAGTATATATCTTTCAGGTTTTCCTGACGATAGGCGGCACGGTGAAATTTATACCGCTTACCGGCGTAACGCTGCCGCTGGTGAGCTATGGCGGTTCTTCACTGCTGGCAACGCTTATAATGTTTGCCCTTATACAGGGAATATATTTGATTAACGAAGAAATGGCATAAAAAAGAGTATGGATTATTTTGATAAGGAAATAACTGAAGACCGGGCGGAAGAGGAAGGAAAAGAACGGAAGAAAAAGCGCGGCAGACGTATAAATGAATTAAACATCATAATGTACTTTTTTGTGGGACTCTTTCTGCTGATGACGGCCTATTTTGCATATTATGTGCAGTTCAAGGCTCCCGATACGATAAACAGCTCTTACAACATGAGGCAGAAAAACCTTGCAAAAAAGGTCATCCGTGGCAAAATCTTTGCTTCGGGAGGCGAAGTTCTGGCGGAACAGGCAATTAATCCCGAGGGTGTTGAAGTCAGATATTATCCTTATAAGGAGAAATTTGCGCAGGCTGTGGGCTATTCGACTCATGGGGCATCAGGTGTGGAATCTGTGGCAAATATCGCACTTTTAACTTCAAACGCTCCGATAGATGAGCGCTTACAGAAGGAAATGGCGGGTGTCAGAAATTATGGGGATGATATTTACACTACTTTTGATGTAAACCTGCAGGAAAAGGCTGTGGAAGCGCTGGGAGTCTATAAGGGCGCTATAGTGGTAATGGATGCAAAGAGCGGTGCGATCCTCGCAATGGTATCAAAACCGGATTATGATCCAAATACCGTATCCGAAAACTGGGCAAAGGTCAGCGCCGATACCGATAATTCACCATTGATAAACCGCTGCGTTCAGGGATTATATCCTCCGGGATCTGCATTTAAGACGGTGACGCTTCTTGAATACTTAAAGGAAAATGCCGATGATTACGAGGATTATTCTTACAATTGTACAGGAAAGATAAATTATGACGATGTGACGATTTCATGTTATCATAATTCTGTGCATGGAAAAAACAGTCTTCTCCAGTCTTTTGCAAAATCCTGCAACTGTTCTTTTGCAAACATCGGACTTGGACTGGAACTGAAAAAATATGCAAATACCTGCAAAAAGCTTTTGTTTAACAGCGAG
>CAJOPI010000101.1 GCA_905236275.1 uncultured Lachnospiraceae bacterium
AAAAGTGCAGTGCGCACACCACCAATGTGCTGCATTCCTGTTGGAGAAGGTGCATAACGTACACGAACTTCCTTTGAATCTGCCATAAAAAACCTCGATTATAATTAATGTGAAATGTCATTATAATGAGAAATTACTTTTTAGGCAAACGCATTATTCTTTCAGATTTTATCAGTGGCCGATATTGTTAATTGATTCAATAACAGTTTCCGTATCCTGCCGCAGGTTATTTGCCGCATCTTCTACAGCCCGGGTTCCTTCCTTCATCTGTGAAAGGCTTGAAAGAAGCATTGCATTTCCCTGATTCTGCTCCTGCATAGAATCCTTTACAGAAAGTTCCTGCTCTTTTACTTTTCCGGTCAAAGATACAACGGAATCAAATTCCTGCTGAACATTTCCGGCCTTTGAGTAGGCGTTATCAATCATCTGCTTGATAGATTTAAGGACATTTTCAATCTGCTTTGCCTGATTTCCAGAATCTTCGGCAAGTTTTCTGATTTCGTCTGCAACAACACTAAATCCTGTTCCAAATTCACCGGCATGAGCAGCTTCTATTGCGGCATTCATGGCAAGCAGGTTTGTCTGCTCAGAAATCTGACCGATAACCTTACTCATTTCTATCAGCTGTTCAGATTCTTTTTCAATCTCGCCAACAAGTTCCGTTACTTCTGAAAGATTTGTCCTGCCGGTATTAGTTGCCGCTTCAAGCTCATTTACAATCGTAAAATTCTTATCGATGATATTATTTATAGAAGAAATATTACTTACCATCTCTTCTATAGCAGAAGATGAAGAAGAAACATTCTGAGCCATTTTTTCGGTAACTTCAGTGAGGGAAGAAACATTGTGTTTTGTACCCTGCAAAAGACTTACACTTTCCTGTGTAATATTTTTTACAGCACGCATAAGTTCTTCTGTATGATCTTCATTTGCTTTTTTAAGAACATAATGATGACAATTCTGAGGTTTATTTTTTCCGTTATAAATTGCAAGTGCCATCTGCTCGCAGGAAACATAACCGCAGGCACCACAGTCATACATCTCTGCTTGGGTGTGTTTTCCCATTTCATGCAGGATTTTATCCAACTCAGCCTTATCCGGATATTTTATAAGGCTGTTATAAACTGAACTTCTGTCTACATATCTTCTTTCATAAATCTTTGGCTGCCAGCAGCTGTCAATAGTTTTATTCAGTTTTTTAAGGGCTCTTTTTTTACCGCGAGGATTAAGAGTATTCCATTTTTCACAACGCTCCTGAGAACGTTTTTCTACATAACTTTCCAGCTCATCCAGAGGCATTTTGTAGTTTGTAGTTCCGCCTCCACGGTTACAGCCTTTTTCACAGTTAAGACAATCTACCAGACGATAAAAAGGCTTGCTTCCATCCTGCAAGGATTTATCCAGATTTTCAAGATATTCAAAAACAGCAGGATGACCTTCAATTTTTCTAGTCTGCTTTCCAATGCCCGGCACAAACCTTTCGGCCGTGCGCATAAGTCCGCCCGGAGTAGAATACAAAGTTCCGCGCTCAGCCATCGGATTATCATAATCAACCTTTGGGAATTTAGAAAGGTCTATATTGTTCTCTGTAAAATAGGTCTGAAGATTTTTCATCGTAACGTTGTAATCTCCGCGTCCGTTTTCGTCAAATTCACGTCTTTTTGCAAAACATGGAGAAATAACAGCTATCTTGCAATTGTTATATTCCGGGTGATAGTGACGAATATATTCCACAGTATGAGCCATAGGACTGTCACCTTTTGCAAGATACTTAATTAAATGAGGGCTGTAAGTTTCTATAAATGAAACGAGAGCCGGACAAGGCTGAGAAATCATAAGGGAAGGATTTTCATTTTTAATCTGCTCTACATAAGATTTTGTAGTAAGTTCCGCACCAAAAGAAACGTCAAAAACAGCCTTTACGCCAATAGATTTAAGCCATCCGTTTAATTCAAGATCCTTTCCCTTAAAATTTACTGCAACAGCAGGTGCAACAATGGCAATAAATGGAGTTCCTTTTTTTATTTCAGACAAAAAGAGAGGAGTATCATCTACCCCGGTTCTTGCTCCGTGAATACAGGCTTCAATACAAGAGCCACAGCCAATACATAAATCGTGATTCAGGGTTACGTAATCTTGAGAGCCGTCATTACAAAGTTTTACAGGACAAACAGAAATACAACGATGACAGTTGCAGCATTTTTCTTTATCAACATTAATGACAGGTCGAAGATGCAATTCATGAGATGAAAAGCCAGACTCCATAAAAAATACTCCTATAAACTAAATATTCATTCATTATAACACACAATTAAATAAAGAAAAGGAAATTATCCAGGACAAAGGCATTATAAAGTTTGCACAGGAAGATTATCCGGCAGGAAAGTAATCATCCACATTTATCCATTTTACTTCGCTACCGTCCGAATCCTTGTGGCGGGAATAAATATCCTTGTAGAGGGCAATAACAGGCTCACGATTTTGTATGAAATTCTGTTCATGGTCAAGACAAAAGTATTTGCAGTCGCTTTCTTCCATGAATTTAATCATTTCATAAAGAATTTGAGGATTATAAAGATGATGTATTCCCTTGTATTTGCAGAAAGCACCGTCGCCTAAAAAAGCGTAACCGTCTGCAATCATGACAAGACAGCCTTTTGCATGGCTTGAAGGCATAGAGATGATTTTTACATCACCGAAGT
>CAJOPI010000102.1 GCA_905236275.1 uncultured Lachnospiraceae bacterium
CTCTAATTCATCACAGTCCATATTTTCTGCTGCCGAGCTTACTTCTTTATAAAATTCTTTCATCAGTTCTTCATCAGCCGTGGGTCTGTCGTCAACTGCAGTTTCCTTTTTACCGAAGACCTCCGAAAGAGGCTCTTTTAGTCCTGCGAAGGAATTCATGAGTGAATCATGATTTTCTTTTATATATCCGCTGTCTCCACTCTTTCCGGCATCTTCCAACTTCTGCGCTTCCTCACCTAACTCAGATAAGCCGATTATCTTTAGGGAACTTTTAAGGGCGTGAACCTTGATGGTATAATTTTCTATATCATTATCCGCAAGATAATCCTCGATCTCTTTCTTCTTTTCATCCATAGACTCAAAGAATATGCCGAGAACCATCATATAATTCTCTTTTCCGCCGCTGTTTCTTATACCGGCCTCAGTGTCTATTCCTGCATTTTCCAGAACCCTTAAATTATCGTCCTTGTTTTCCGCCGAACTGTCGCTTTCCCGGGACTCTTCTACGGTTTCTTCCTCAACGGTATTTTCGCTTATTCTGTCTCCCGGAAGATATTTAAGCAGGGTCTCTTCAAGCTTTATCGGATCTATGGGCTTTGTCAGGTAGTCATCAAATCCTTCTTTGATATATTCTTCCCTTGCTCCCGAAATCGCATTTGCCGTAAGGCATATTATAGGCGTGGCAATGTTCGGATTGTCCTCATCGGCACGTATTTCCCGGAGAGTTTCGATTCCGTCTTTTTCAGGCATCATGTGATCGAGGAAGATCACGTCATATATTTTTTCTTTGGATAAATTTATACCCTCGTCTCCGCTGAGCGCCGTATCAGTCTTTATAAGTGTCTTCTTTATGAGACTCTTGAATACCGTAAGATTCATGGCATTATCATCAACAAGAAGTATTTCAGCGGTTGGCGCAGTAAATTTCTCGTGATATTTTGACTTTGAATTCAGATGCTGTCGGAAAGCCTCTTCATAATTTCCCAGAGGCTCCCAGTTCACAACTGTCTGCTTCAGATTAAAAAAGAATTTTGACCCCTTGCCGTAAGTACTCTCAACTTCCAGTTCAGACCCCATAAGTTCCAGCAGCCTTTTTGTGATGCTAAGTCCCAGACCTGTGCCTTCGATATTTCTGTTTTTCTTTTCTTCAATACGGTCAAATTTTGAAAAGAGCTTTCCTATATCTTCCTCTTTTATTCCGATTCCCGTATCCGCAATTGATACATTCAGCACAACACTGTCATTTTTCCAGTTTGCATCACTAAAGCCCATCTTAAAGGTGATGCTGCCTTCTTTTGTATATTTCACCGCATTTGTAAGTATATTTGTTATGACCTGCTTTATCCGTATCTCGTCTCCCTTATAAATCTTCGGAATATTCCTGTCTATTTCGAGCTTAAGCAGAAGACCTTTATCTTCCGCCCTTTTATTTATCATGTTAACAATATCGTTTATCACTGACGATATGTCATAATCAACAGGTATTATCTCAAGCTTATCTGCCTCTATCTTCGAAAAGTCAAGTATATCATTGATCAGACAAAGTAACGTATTGCTGGCAACTTTTACATTTTCCGCATAAGCAGTGATATTTTCCTCGCTGCTCTCTCTAAGGATCATTTCATTCATTCCTATGACTGCATTGATAGGTGTGCGGATCTCATGTGACATATTTGCAAGAAATGCTGATTTTGCCTGATTTGCCGCTATCGAGTTTTCATTCTCAATTTCAAGTTCTTCTATCAGTGATTTTCTTTCATAAGACCATATAAGGTCTGCAATCATCACAAATATAAAAAGCATCGAAACGATCGCTGTAAGTCCCATCAGCCTTATGAGCTTGCGATAATGATCGGTTGCATCCATTACCGACAGACAGAGCCAGTCATTCTCCATTCTTACCCCGTATGCTATATACTGCCTGTTATCAAAGCTCACAAAAAAAGTATCATCCTGAGACTTCCTGTAACCTTTAACGACACTGCTTCCGAACGTACCCTCTTCGTTAATATAGTTTTTCGCAAGTTCATTGCCATCCGAATGGGCGAGAACCGTGTAATTACGATCGAGTATCATCATGATCGCACCATCTTCGGTCATTGTCATTATCGCATCCTGAAATTTCTCAATAGACATGTCAAGAGCTATCACGCTTTTGGCATCGCACAGCGACCTTGTTATGGTGATGATCACATTGTCACTGCTTGCATCTTCGTAGGGATCAACAAGGACGATCCTCCCCATATTTGATCTTGCCTTTATATACCAGGGTCTTTCGGTCGGCTCATAATCCTCCGACGCACTCCAGTCATCTCCTGTCATGAATTCCCCATTTATATAGCCATATAAGGATGGTTCAAAATCCTGGATTATATCAGCTATGGATATATCCTGATTTACTATGTAATCACGTATATCATCATTTGAACGTTTATCAAGAAGCATGTTGTCAAGCGTATATCCGGTAAGGCTTATGGAATCCATGCCCATAGTAAAGTATCTTTCTATCTGCTCTGCCGATTTCACAGCGTTCAGCTCGCATTTTCTCGTGATATTTTCCTCTATCTCCTTCTGAAGCATAGAATAAAAGATTACGATTATTCCAACAAAGAAAAGGATCATGACTAATGAATAAATAATATTCTTTATGAAATTTCTTTTTGATCTTTTTTCTTTCATTAACCATCCTCAGCAATTGCGTGACCGCTCAGCGAACTGTTGTGATATCTGCTCCGAACCATTTTGTAGAAATTTCAGCAAGTTTCCCGTCTGTTTTCATATCTGCCAGGGTTTCCTCTATCTTCTCGCATAGAGCCCTGTCATTTTTTCTGAATCCTATCGCAAGTTCTTCATTGTAGTAATTTTTGGAGATAAGTACGATTTTCCCCTCGTCATTATTCACCATATAATTATATATAAAAACCGAATCAATGAAAAGAGAATCAATCTTTCCTTCCTCCAGCATGTTTACAAGTTCCACATTGTCCTTCCATGGATAAACCGTAATGTCCTTGTAAAATTCGGTCTCTTTAAGTCTGTCTTCCGTTGTCGAGCCTTTCTGTACTCCTATGGTCTTGCCACGAAGATCGCCGAAAGTTTTAATATTACTGTAGCTTCTAACCGCAAAAACCAGTTCATTTTTAAGATATGGTTCCGATATAAGCATCTGCTCCGCCCTGTCAGGGGTTGATGACATTCCATTCCAGATGCAGTCTATTGTCCCGTCATTTAGGACTTCTACCTTTTTATCCCAGTCTATCGGCTTTGTCACGAGCTCAATTCCAAGGCGTTTACAGACTTCATTAGCCAGATCTATATCAAATCCTACAGTTTCGCCATCTTCATTCACATAACCCATAGGTGCATAATTTTCTTCAAATCCAAGAATAAGGCAACCTTTATCCATCACGTTCTGTAAAGAATTGTCCTCCTGTTCTCCGCAGGCCGTTACAATAAAGATTATAAATAGAAATAATACAAATAATCCCTTAAATCTAATTTTCATCAGTCACCCCGCCGCAGCATACCGGCAAATCCAATGGAATTTCCTCCTAAAACAACAAGGAATCGGCAATGCCGAATTCCTTGTAATGAACGCATATGCAGACTATTCAAAAACATGCTTGATATATCTTAAAATATCTGCTTTCGTAGCTGTTTTCAATATATAGCCCTCAGGTTTGAGTTCCATGACCCTCGTAACGTCTTCCTTTCCTGATACCCCTGTAAGAAAAACGACCGGAATCTTAGACGTTGCTTTTTCCTGTCTTAGCATCTGCAGTACCTGAGGTCCGTCCACTATCGGCATCTCATAATCTAAGAGTATCAAATCCACAGGATTTTTCAAGAGAAATGTTATTGCCTGCATGCCCGCTGTAACTATGCTTACTTTATACTTTTCTTTAAGCCAGTTTCTCACTATCCCGGCATATGAAGGATCATCATCAACTATCAGCACACGTTTCTTCAGATCAACTTCCTCACCATAAAGAAGTATTGAATTCACGGTTCTCCGAAGCTCCTCCCCATTCACGGGGATATTAAGCCATCTGTGAGCTTCAAGCTCCGAGAAAAGCTCTTCTATTGCATTTTTATGCTTTTCTTCGCCTATAAGTAAAGTCTGGACTCCACAGAATTGTATTTCCGCACATATCGTTTCGAGTGCTTCCCTTTTTTCAGCTTCATTAAGCAGATCCTCCGGGATATAAAGTATAAAAAGATCCGTTCCTTTTGCATATGACCGTATGTGTTCAAATTTATCACTTATAGATTCAACATTATAGCCTTCATCAGCGAGGTTTCTCTCAAGCCCTCTCACAACTATACCATGCTTAATTGAAATAAACAGTATTCTTGCATTTTTTCTAAGCATACGAAGACCCCCATCTTTATTGTCAGCTCGACCC
>CAJOPI010000103.1 GCA_905236275.1 uncultured Lachnospiraceae bacterium
GCTGAAGAGGCGCCCCTGCTAAGGGTGTAGGTCGGGTGACCGGCGCGAGGGTTCAAATCCCTCCTTCTCCGCTAATATGAAATAATAAAAGGTACCTGAAATCGGAGGTGCAGTCGGGATGATAAACAGAGTGAACAAAAAACTTCTGTATATATCATCTTTTTTTATTCCCGTAATTCTATATCTTTTCATATACAGCCGTCATTCAATATGGCCTTTCGGCGACTATACCGTAATGACCGGCGACATGCGTTATCAGTTTACTGATTATCTTTCATATCTGAAAACAATTGTTTTTTCGAATAATGATTTCAGTTATTCCTTCAGTAAAAATTTAGGCGGAAATATGACGGGCTTTTCAGCTTATTATTATTTCTGTCCCCTAAACTGGATAACACTATTATTTCCGTCATCAATGCTCCCGATTGCGGAGGGAATCATACTTATCCTGTATGCTGCTTTAAGCTCCCTGACTTTTACATATATGCTGAACAATCTTAAGGGAGAAAGCTATGCTTCGGTTCCTTTTGCCGCAGCCTACTCCCTTATGGGATTTACAGCGACATATTTTCAGCTGTCGATATATTTTGCTGACCTGATAGTTTTTCCGCTGATAATAGTCGGGATAGAAAATATCATAAAAAATGAAAAAAACAACAGGATATATCTTATAGCTTTATTTATCGCGCTTTTATCGAACTACTATCTGGGATATATGATCTGTATTTTTTCGGTTTTCTTTTTTTTATTCAGAATATTTACTCTTGTCGAAAACAAAGAAGAAATAGCGAATTATATAAAAAAGACAAAGACATTTGTTTTTACATCGGTTCTTGCGGCAGCACTGACAGCCTTCAGCCTTGTTCCGGCAGTTTTATCCCTTTCCGGAGAAAAGGATACATTATCAGTCGGATTCTTCAGAAGCTTTGAAATGAATATGGTATTTTCGCAGTTCTTTACCGGCTCGTTTTCAGGAAACGTCAGCAACGGCCTTCCGAATATATTCTGCGGAATAATAATGGTTTTCCTTTGCCTTCTTTATTTTCTTAATCCGCAGATTAAACTTAAGATCAGGCTGTTATCATTAGGATTTATAGCTTTTCTTTTTATAAATTTATATATAAACACACTTAATGTAATCTGGCATGGATTTAACCAGCCCATAGGCTTTCCCTACAGATACTCGTTCATGATTTCATTTCTCGTTATTATCTTTGCTTACGAGGAATTGTTGTTGATTTTAAACTCTGTCAGCAAAAAAAATATTATCATGACTTCTGCTTTGATTCTTGCTTATGGAATATATATTTTCCTCAGAAAAAATACTTCAATAAGCATAAAAGAGATTGCTCTGGACAGCCTGATAATTATAATAACGGCTTTGTCGTTAATTTTTCTGAAAAAATACAGTGGATTTGCAGGGAAAATCATTATAATAATCACTCTTTTGGAAATAATTGATTTAAGCTACAATACTTCCGATGTGTTTAATTATTTTGATCTTGCAGATTTAAGCGGTTATCAGACTTATCTTTCCGCAACGAATGAAAAGCTGGACTGGATAAAAAATGAGGATGACGGTTTCTACAGAATAGAAAAGGATTTCAGACGGACAAATAACGACGCAATGCAGTTTGACTATGCGGGTCTGTCGCATTTCAGTTCAAGTGAGAAAAAGGATAAAATAAACTTCATGGGAAAGCTTGGTTTCAGAAATAACGGAAACTGGGCATTTTACAATGAGCCGACAACAAGATTTATTGAAAGCTTCTTAGGGATGAAATATTTTCTCTCTGAGCACAATCAGACACCGAACAGACATAAGCGTTTAACCGATGGTCATGCTGATATAATTATTTACGGAAATCAGACAGCGGCACCAATAATCTTTCCTTCGAATTCTGCTGTCAGGGACATAAATTATAATGCCTATAACAACAACCCTTTTGCACTTCAGTCTGCAATTGGGAACAGCATAAACGGAAAAGAAAATAATCTTTTTGTAAGGGCAGAAGCTGAAAGCACAAAAATTGAAAATCTGAAAGCAGAAGAAAAAGAGGGTTATACTCATTATGAGAAGAAGGATAAAAATGCAGAGGCCTATATAGAATATAATTTCCTAATAAACAGGGAAACTTGCCTTTTTGCCTATTTTGATGCCCCGTCAACCCAGAGCGTGGAGCTCTATTCCGAAGGTCAGGACAGGGGAGAATATTTCACGACCTACAGATGGAATATAGTAAACCTTTATCATCATGATATGGGCGATGAAATTACAGTGAGGCTAAAGGCGAATGATAGCTCCTTTGATCTGACAAATGCTTACTTTTACTATGAAGCAAGAGAAAATACAGAAGCACTTTTTGATTCCATAAGCAGGAATAGTGTGAATATAAAGAAAGTTACAAGTTCTGAAATCGATGCGGAGATAGAAATAATTAATCCCGAATTTGACAGCATCTTATTCACTATTCCTTATGACAAAGGCTGGAATATATATCTTGACGATAAAAAAGTCGAAGCGCAGAGGGCGGTCGGAATACTAATGTCCATTGATGCCGAAAGCGGAAAACACAGGATAGTTATGAAATATACGCCTCCGGGAAGAAGAATCGGAATAATAATATCGCTGGCAGCTTTATTAATTACAGCATTAAATATCATTTACAAAAAAATCCAAAAGGAATAAAAAACTTTTGGATTTTTTCTTGACAAATAAATGTATACTGTGTACAATATCAAAAGTTGAGACAGCAATGTCTCGTCTGAATCAAATCAGGATATTCTTCAAAGAATCCAAAAAAAAGAATTGCATAGTAAAAACTAATGCAAGAAAAAATTATTTAGAAAAGGAAGGAACTATTAATGAAACACATCAAACTACTGGCGTCCCTTTTGTCGCTTGCGATAACTGCGGGAACATGTCTGCCGGTAAATGCGGAAAACCTGAATCCTGAAAATCAGGTGAATTCAGAGGAAAATTTAAGCACAAGCTATAGTGAAAACAGTATGTATGCTGAATTTTCAGACGTAGAAGAAAATTATGAAAATACGGAAACGACTGAAATTTCAGAAAATAATACCGAAGAAAAGAGTGGCTATGCAAGAAGTGGAATGCTTAAATATGATGATCAGAAAGGCAGCTCTTTAACCCTGAATGATAAAAAAATCCGGATGGATTTAGGAGAGGTAAGGAAAATAGAGCATGGCGAAAGCGCTTCAAGAATTTCATGGGAATCTTCGAGACCCGATATAGTACAGGTAGATGTAAACGGATATCTTGTTGCTATAGGAACAGGAAAGGCAAAAATAAGCGGCTGGTATAACGGAAAAAGGAAAAAAATAACAGTTAAAGTCAAGGGAAGCAGAAGTGCAGGCAGCCTTAAAGAGATAGAAAAGTATACCTTTACAGGAAAGAAACTTCCGTATCCGAAGATAAATAAAATAAACAGGTCAAAGCTTGAAGTATCTTCAGATAATACTTCCGTAATCAGGGTAGACAGTTCTAATCATAAGCTGGAAGCAGTCGGAGAGGGAGAAGCCAGAATAAATTATTCCTATGATTACACAGATAAAAAGGGAGCACACAAGGGAGAGGGTTATATGCTCTTCTATGTCGAAAATCCTAAAGTCTCTGAAAACTCCATCGTGATAGGAGAAGGAGAAACGAGGAAGCTTCCTCTGTCAGGAATTTACGGCGGAAAGCAGAAATGGAAGTCCTCGAATAAAAAGACGGTATTTGTTGATGAACTTGGAGTAATAACAGGGCTTAAAGAAGGAAGCGCTAAAATAAAGCTTCAATCAGGCGGAAAAAAATTCGAATATACGGTAAATGTCAGCGGAAAGGCTGATTTTTACGACAAATCTAAAGACACAAAAGATTATTCAAGTCTTAAGCAGAACAGATTTTTAACAGTTCATTTTTATTCAAGCGGAAATTATTATCTTGAACAGACAGCTGAATATAAAAATATTGACTTCAGAAATATTTACGAAAATGACGAAGACAAGAAAAAATCTGAATCTGAAAATAAAATTCCGGACAATAATGAACCTGAAAATCCTACGGAAGAAAGTCCTACAGAGGAAACGCCCACAGAAGAACCTACAGAAGAACCCACAGTGGAAATTCCAACGGAAGAAATACCGACTGAAGAGAACGAGGAAATAAATACTGATGAAGTTTATGAAGAAGGCGATATAAGGTACGGAATCAGAGAAAATAACGGAGAGGTCGAAGTAATTCTTTTAGGCCTCAGTGAAAAGGGAAAGAAATCACAGGTTATCAGCGTACCCGAGAGCATCAGGGGATATAAGGTGACAGAGATTTCTAAGAATTTCCTTAAAGGAAATAACGCTGAATGTCTTGTATTTGAAGGGGATTCAAAAAATATCAGAAATCTTCCTGATGATCTCGTAAACGAAGAAAACAGTAATGTTTACTATATTCTGCACAAATATACAGTTATACACGAAAAAGAAAACCTGGACGGAAGCTACAGTGAATCGGAGAGGGAAGTATATAAAGAGGCTGCAAATAAAAAAGTAGTGGCTGATGTAAAAAATAATGAATTATATAATGGGTTTGAAATACCTGATAAAAAAGTACTTCAGGTTAGAGCCGATGATAAGGCTCTGATAATATACAGGTATAAAAGAAAGTTTTTCACTATTTCACTTAATGCGGGAAAAGGAATTGAGAGGATAGACGGAAGCGGAAAATACAAGTACGGCGCAGAAGTTAAAATCAGAGCGGTAACTAAAAAGGGCTATCATTGCAAGGGCTGGAGCGGAAATATGAGTGACTGGCTTAAAGAGAAGCTGGAATCCTCCTTCAAAATGCCCGCAACCGATATAGAATTAAAAGCGGATGCGATACCCGTTAATTATAATATAAGCTATGACCTTGCAGGCGGAAGGTTCGCTTCGGATTATCCAAAGAGCTACACAACGGAATCGGCAAATATAATTATTCCGAAGCCAGTAAAAGAAGGCTATAGCTTTGAGGGCTGGAAGAGAGAAGGCTCAGATAAAATAAGAGAGAGCGAAACTATAGCAAAAGGCTCATATTCAGATATTCATTACCTTGCAAACTGGAAGGCACGTAATGATATACCTTATACAATCTATTATGAACTTGAAAAAGTAGATGGAAGCGGCTTTGAATCGAAAGAGACTGTTACACTTAAAGGTGAAACCGGAAAAAGGGTTCCGGCTAAAGTCAAAGAATATGAAGGATTCGAGAGTCCGGAAGAAGAGTATATTACAATAAGGGCAAATGGAAAAGCTTCTGTAACATACAGATACAACAGGAAAGAATTTAATCTTGAAATTCTGTACAAGAATGGAACCCTGGGAAAAAATCTGAAAGAAAAGGTAAAATTCGGAAAAAATATACTGATAAATAAGGGTCTTAAAAAGGGTTATAAGGATCTGAAAATTACGGATAATACAGGAAAAGAAATTAATCCGGAATTTACAATGCCGGCTAATGATGTGGCAATCAATGTTGAGGCAAAAGCGGAAGAATATAATATAAGCTATGATCTCGCAGGAGGCAGTCTGAAAAATAAAAACGCAAATCCTGTAAAATACAGTGTAGAAAGAGAAAGCTTCGTGCTTGAGCCACCTGTAAGAAACGGTTATACTTTCAGCGGCTGGACCGGATCAAATGGAAATAAGCCACAGCAGTATATAAAGATAACTAAGGGAACCGATACGGGAAACAGAAATTACAAGGCAAACTGGATCGCAAATACCTATAAGGTTACATTTAATGCAAATGGAGGAAGCGGAAGCAAAACAATTCAAAAAAGCTGTGGAAGTGAACTGGGAGCATTACCGAATTCCACAAAAGATGAATATACATTATTAGGCTGGTATGATGCTGCCGGAAACAAAATTTCCGCAAAGACTAAAGTACCCGCCGGAAATGTGACCTATACAGCAAAATGGGAAATAAAAAAATATGACCTTATTGTTGATACAAATGGCGGAAGCTGGAATGGGAAAAGCGGAAAGATTACAGTAAAAAATCCTAAGGGAACGGTATTAAAAATAGCAAATCCGGTCAGAAAGAATTATAAATTTAAGGGCTGGAAATTCAGCGGAGAAGGAAAATTTGCAAATTCTGCTTATACTTATGCAAAGGCAAGCGGAACACTGATAGCAACCTGGGGTGACTATGAAGCTGATTCAGGTGAGTTTACAGTTGGACAAGTATATTTCCAAAATGATCTGAAAGTACCTGCCGGAAAAAAATGGTATTATTCCGGATTCAAATGCGTGGACAGCAATTACAGCATAGACTCCAAGAGCAAGGGATATCTCTTCATAGCAAATACGGTGAACGGAAATCCGGTAATTGATAATATCTATGGAAAAATTGATAAAAGACATACTTCATGTACAGAAAGGATAAGGGCTGTAAATTCATACCTTAACAATGAATTTTACAATTCGCTTTCCGAGGATCTTCGAAGCAAGATGGCATTAACAGAATATAAATGTGAATACATAAATTATATGAAGTTTAAAGATAAAGCAGCAAGATCTCATAGTGATGATCTGGAAATAGTGAGAAACAGAGTCTATACAAATAAGACAAAAATATTTATACCTTCACATAAAGAATTGGCACAATATAAGCTGGACGGTAAGTGGAATCAAAATGATAAAAACATGAAATACCTTCTGCTCAGAGATATATATGTGATGAAAGAAAGAGGCTGTTTAACACTGGCACATCAAAAATACAATGGGAATGTGGTTGAAAGGGATTTCTTTATCAACAGAGAAATCGAAACAGCTTCAGACAGCCCCATAAGCGGAATACCAATGTTTGTTATAAAGAAAAAATAATAAAACATGACTTACAGGTAAGCATTTCCGAATCAAAAAAGCAAATCAGGGGAGATTAAAGAAAATCTCCTCTGAGCCTGTAAACA
>CAJOPI010000104.1 GCA_905236275.1 uncultured Lachnospiraceae bacterium
ACCACGAAAACACGAATATTGGGTGGGATTGTGGGAGCACGAAGTGCGGAACAATCCCTGACATCACTTTTGACCTTAACATCATATTATTAGAGGATATTTGATTATGGACAGATATTCTGTTTTGATGGCAGATGATGAAGAAGAAATTCTTGAGATAATTTTGAGAAAACTGAACTGGGAAGAGCTTGGATTCGAGATAGCGGGAAGTGCGCGGAACGGGGTCGAGGCACTGGAGCTTGCCGAAGAGCTGCAGCCCGACGTGGTCATGACTGACATCAAAATGCCCTATATGGACGGACTGACTCTGGCGCGACGGGTAAAGGAGATAAATCCGAAGGTGAAGATCATAATCTTTTCGGGTTTTGATGGTTTTGAATATGCAAAGGAAGCCATCAAGCTTGAAGCCGAAGAGTATCTTTTGAAGCCGGTAAACTCCGAGGAGCTGGAGAAGGTTTTTAAGCGGATAAAGACGGGGCTTGATCGCGAGCTCGATGAGGAAAGAAACGTCGATAAGCTGAAGAATTACTATATGAACAGCCTCCCCATTATGCAGGAGAGCATTTATACTGCGCTCCTGCAGGGACAGCTTAAGGATAAGAGAAGGGAAGAGCTTTTTAAGAATTATCAGATAGAATTCAGTGGTAAATCCTATCTTGCGGCACTTATCCATTTATCGTCAAAGGAAAGACCGGAAGGGATGGAGCCCTCGCTTTTGCTGGAGTCGGTAAGGAAGATGGCGAATGAGGAGCTTTCTGCTAAATGGAACATCAAGCTGGTCAACTGGTTCGGCGATATAGCAATGATTGTCTGTCCGGAGGAGTCTGATGATGTCAGGGAATTTACGGATGCCTGCGACAGATTCTGCCGTTCGGTAAAGAAGGTTACCGGCGCGACGGTAACCATAGGCATAGGAAACAGCGTTGAAAGTCCCGAAGAGCTTGCGGATTCCTTCAGGGGTGCCGACAGTGCGGTAAGTTACCGTATGATGTATGGAAACGGAAGGGCGATAAATATTTCGGAGATAGACCCTTCCGAAAACAGCTCCCTGCCCTCGGTAGAGGACGGAATGAGGGAGGTTTTTCACAGGATAAAGACCTCCGGAGAGACGGAATTGAAGGAATCGGTAAAAAAACTCGTCGAGGAAATAATCGGTATAAAAACGAGCATACAGCAGTACCGGATTTTCGTTATGGAAATGATTGCAGGAATTTACAGATTCGGAAACAGCAACAACCTGAACATGGAAGATATTTTCGGGAAAGGTGCAGATGCCTATTCGGAGGCGCTTTCCATCGGAACGCCGCAGCAGCTTGTGGACTGGCTTTGCTCTATATCGCTTAAAATGCAGGAGAAGGTTGCGAATGAACGTGTGAGTTCCACGAAAACCTTTGTTGACAGGGCGAAGGATTATGTAAGGGATAATTATTCGAATAAGGACCTGACGATTGAAATGGTCTGCAGTTATCTGGCGGTGAGCTCCGCCTATTTTTCGACAGTATTTAAGAAGGAAACGGGAAAGACCTTCGGTAATTATCTAACCGAGGTCAGAATGAAAAAAGCAGTGGATATGCTCGTGAACGACAACGAAAAGACCTATGTTATAGCAGAGCAGACCGGCTATTCAGATCCGAATTATTTCAGCTATGTTTTTAAAAAGCAGTTTGGGATGAGCCCGTCAAAGTATAAAGCAGGAGCCAAGGTCTGAGGGATGAAAAAACTTAGGGGATTGGGAAAAAAAGGGGTTATCTTTGTCAACCGCAAAATACTCCGGCCGGAAATGAGAACCATTCAGGTGACGACAGCACTCTACTTTACGACTGTCGCAGTTGCAATGGTTTTCATTATTTCACTGATACTTTACAAGCAGTTCGTAAGCAGGAGTGAAAAAATCCAGATCGACTCCACGAACCGTATCTTAAGCCAGAGCCTTATAAATCTTGAAGATTATCTGAGAAGTATGCGAAGGGTTTCGGATACCATCTATTACAGTGCCATAAAGGACAAGGATCTGTCCGAGACAAGCGTGGATTCGGACATGGCACTTCTTTACGAGGTGAACAGGGACAGCCTGATAAGCATTGCCTGCTTTGACTCGGAGGGAAGGATGGTGGTAGCCACCCCTAACAACAAGATGAAGGATAATGCGAGGGTGTCGGAGCAGAGCTGGTTCAGGGAAGCACTCGCACAGGTGGAGAACCTGCATTTCTCTACGCCGCACGTGGAAAATCTTTTCGAGGACAGTTCCTACAGGTATTACTGGGTAGTATCCCTTTCGAGAGCCATAGAGCTTACGAAGGGCGGAAGACCGGAGCCCGGAATACTTCTGGTTGACATGAATTATTCGAGGATAAGCGAACTTTTATCCAAGGTCAACAATACCGCAAATGGAGAGTATGTCTATTTAACCGACAGCGAGGGGCGGATAATCTATCACCCGAAGAAGCGTCTTATCGTGTCGGGACTCTATAAGGAAAACAATTTGGAAGCGGTCGAATACGGTGAGGGTGTCACAAGGGAAATTTTCAATGGTGAGGAAAGAGTCGTTTTAACAAGAGCGGTGAGCTATACGGGATGGAAGCTTATAGCCGTTGTTCCCATGAGCACCTTCAGGATGGGCTTTCGCGGATTCCAGCTTTATGCGGTCTTAGTCGTTACACTGGCTCTTCTTGCGATAATTATCGTGAACCAGCTGGTATCCTACAGGATAGCCCTTCCCCTGCGAAAGCTTGACCGTTCAGTAAGAAAATGGGAGACGGGGGATGCCGGAGCCCAGATATATATCGGCGGAAATGCCGAGGTAGAACATCTGGGAAGGACGATGGCGACTACACTGGCGCAGCTTCGGAAGCTCATGGATGACATCGTGGTAGAGCAGGAACAGAAAAGAAAGAGTGAACTGGATGCCCTGCAAAGCCAGATAAATCCTCACTTCCTCTACAATACACTCGAATCCATAGTCTGGATGATAGAGGGGGAACGTTATAAGGATGCGGTCTATATGGTAACGGAGCTTTCGAGTCTTTTCAGGATAAGTCTCTCGAAGGGGAAGACGATCATCAGGATTGCGGACGAGATAAAGCATGCAACGAAT
>CAJOPI010000105.1 GCA_905236275.1 uncultured Lachnospiraceae bacterium
CAAGGACATTGTGGGAAAAACCGCAAAACGTGACTTACATTTTGATGATATTATAAAAAGCGAGGATATTAACTGGTGAGAAAGATATGTGTATTTATAGGCGGACGTGCAAATTACAGTTCCATAAAGTCCGCAATGCAGGCAATTCAGGCACACCCTGACCTTGAGCTTCAGGTGATACTTGGAGGCTCGGGGCTGGTTGACAAGTTCGGAGACCTTGAAGGAATTTTAGAAAGAGACGGTTTCTCAATAGATGAGAAGGTTTATATGCAGGTTGAGGGTGACAAACCTAATGCCATGGTAAAGACTGCGGGACTTGGAATGCTCGGTCTTGCTGATGTCTATGAAAGACTTCAGCCGGATTTCGTAATAGTTATCGGAGACCGCTATGAGGTTATGGCGGCAACTGTTGCAGCCGCTTACATGAATATCCGCGTTGCTCACACGATGGGCGGTGAGGTTACGGGAACCATTGACGAAAGTATCCGTCATGCAATAACGAAATTCGCCCACGTTCACTTCCCGGCAAATAAGGAAGCCGCAGACAGGATCATAAAGCTTGGTGAAAAGGAATCGGATGTATTTACCGTAGGTTGTCCGAGAATTGACAATATCAAGAGGATTCTGGATAATGATTCGTCAATTCCTTATGATATTTATGAAAAAGAGGGCGGTGTTGGTCCTAAGTTCAATCTTGACGATCCATTTATCCTTGTTTCACAGCATTCGGTCACGACGGAATACAGTGAAGCGAAGGAGCAGATTACCGAAACTATCCGCGCCTGCATGAGAACCGGTCTTAATATCGTAATGCTCTGGCCCAATGCTGATGCGGGTTCGGAGGGTATTTCCACAGGTATAAGACGTTACAGGGAGCAGTTCCCTAATGCGAAGATACATGTTTTCAAGAATCTTCCTATCAGCGTATATGTGCGTCTTATGAAGAATACAGCCTGTCTCGTGGGAAATTCCTCTTCAGGAATTCGTGAGGGAGCCTTTATCGGTACACCCTGCGTTAATGTGGGAACAAGGCAGAACGGTCGTGAGAGAGGTCAGAACGTTATTGATGCGGCTGACGAGGAGAATGCAATTTATGAGGCTATTGAGAAGCAGATTGCACATGGCCCTTACAGCAGTGAGACGATATATGGTGATGGACATGCCGGCGAGAAGATTGCGGAGATATTGTCGAAGGTAGACGTAAGTGTACAGAAGATGATTGCTTATTGATGCTGTTTGTTGGGATTTAAGGTGACGCCCTTGACATAGGACTTTGCAAAAAAACTTTTGGGTACAGAAAAGCGTTTTTAAACTGTACCCAAAAGTGTTTTTGAAAATCCTATGCCAAGGGCTGTTTTTTTGTTTTACCCCACACAAAAGCATCATCAATAAGCAAGCTGGCGAGAGGGGTTAGTTTGTGGTTATATTTATGTAATTTTCGTTGGATGCCATTGATTCGAGGATGGTGTCGGCTTTTTGGATAGCCCTTGTTATCTGGACTGCGTCATCGGCGAAGCCTGTTGCACGTACCATGGGAGTTTCGCGCAATATCCTTTTGGCAATTTCGTAGATTTCATCTTCGCCATAGCCTAAGCGGCTGAAGGTGAATACGCAGTTACAGTCTTTTAAGAAGCGGGCGAATTTTTCAACGTATTCGTCAGGCCTTTCCTTCAGGATAAACTGTACAAGAAGTCCGTAGCCAACCTTTTCACCCATGAGTATTCCGCTTGTTGGTGTTTCTTTGGAGCAGGACTGGACGAAGGGATGGGCGAAGCCCCGGTAAACGAGCCCCTTGTTGACGCTTGTACACATTCCTCCTAAGTATATTATGCAGTCAATCAGCTCCTGAATTTCTTCGTTGCTTAATTCGCCGAAAAGAAACTTTTCCCTGTAGCCATCGATTATAATGCGCATTTCCTTGGCAATGGCAAGCATCTGGCTCAAAACCGTATCAGGCGCATATTTATCCATGAGCGGTTCGAGCTCATAGAAGTGGGAAAGTGCTTCGATTATTCCGGAAATCAGATAACGCTTCGGAGCCGCTTTGATTACATCGGTATCTGCAATGATAAGCTTTGAGTTATCCTTATTTATCTGCGTAAAATCGTAGCTTCCGTCATTTTTGTAGAGAATGGTTTTTGAGGTCCATGCCACAGCGGAGGTTGCAACTGTCGGAATGCAGACAACGGGAAGGCTTCGGTAATTGCCTACGGCCTTTGCGATATCAATAACCTTTCCGCCGCCGATTCCCATTACCAGGTCAGCATTGAACTGGTAGGAAAGAATTGTATATTCTATGATTTTTTCATGCGTGGGATAGCCGTCCATTATATGGAATTCGACCTCGCACTCGGAGGCAAGAAGAGTTTCCTTGACCTTCCCCATTACGGCATCAAGTGCTCGTTTTCCGCCAATCGCAAAGATTCGCCGTCCATACTGGCTTGTGTACCTGCCACAGTTTTTCAGAGCGTCCGGCTCGGAAATGTATTTCTCCGGATTTCTAATAGTTATCAGCATAATAATTCACCCAACCCCTCATTATTTTTCAGGAAGAACTATCATATCACCTAAAATCTGTTCATATTCTTTTGGAGTCCAGCCACCATGTTTTCCGCTTCCGGGCGTAAAGGTCATCTCGCCGAATTTTATCGAGCCGTCATCCAAAGCATAAAGGTCAACCCTGACATAAGGGAATCCCTTGCAAAGCTTTGAAGCAAGTTCATTCATCTTTTCAAGGCAGTCAGGCTTCGGAGGTGCTTCGTCATAGAGCGGATAAGTGCCGTCCGTAAAAATTTCCGGAGTCCAGTCGAGCCCTAAGAACATAAGACGAGGCTGACCGGTGAGGCGGTCCCCGATATATTCGATAAATTCAGGCTTCCCGTTAAAACAGTGATATTTATAGTCGAAAAGATTGTTGCCGCCGTTCTCGATAAATTCCTCGGCAATTATTTTTCTTTTTATATCCTGATACTGAAGCTCAAAGCCTTCGATAAGGGCGAAATCTGTTTTCATCCAGCGGTTGAATCTGCGCCTTGCGGAAGTGATATTCAGATTTTTCTTGCTTCTGACGATAATATTCCAGCCTGATGCATGGTTGGCTTTCAGTACGAAACGTCTTGGAAGAGCGTCAAAATCGATTTCGTCAAAGCTGTCCCAGACTCCTAAGAGCGGGATAAGGTATTCTTCGCCTATTGTAGACTTAACCCAGTCCCTGACCGCGTATTTATCCGAAAGAGTGGTCTTCAGCGGATTTCTGTCATAGAGCTTAAGCCACTGTATTTTTTCATCGTAGGTCTTTGGATTTTCCAGATTCAGCTCCCGCCCCGTAACCTTTTTATACCATTTCTTCATGGCAGCGGGATAGTCGCTTTCCTTCAGCGTTTTGTTTCTTAAATAGCTTAAAAGCATCGATGCTTTATTTAAGAGTTCCATTTTTATATGTCTTTCCTTGTATTTCTTTTAGTTTTATCGTATAATAATTTGCCCGTTTGCGCAATAGATTATTTTGCGTTATACTGTATTAGCTTAGGATCTGTATATAAATGATGTTAAGGTCAAAAGCAGCTTCTTAATTGGATTTTTTAGCGGAAAGGACCTGAAAAATGGAAATACTGGCAATAGTGCCTGCAAGGGGCGGCTCAAAGGGAATACCGCATAAAAACATGACAGACCTCGCAGGAAAGCCGTTAATGGGCTATACCTTTGATGCGGCGAAGGGAAGCAGTCTGATAACAAGGACAATACTTTCGACAGATGATGAAGAATTTGCGGATTATGCGCGCTCGGAGGGAGTAGAGGTAAGAATGCGCCCTGACGAACTTGCAAGCGATACGGCAGTGATGAAGGATGTAATAAACTATCACCTGGACGAACTCGAAAAAGAGGGCTATAAAAGCGATGCCTTCATACTCCTGCAGCCGACATCACCCTTAAGAACCCCGAAGCATATAGATGAAGCTTTAGAACTCATGATATCCGATGAAAAGGCTGACGCGGTGGTAAGCGTGGTTGACGTGCCGCATCAATACCTGCCGATGAAGCTAATGACCCTTAAAGACGATGGCAGTCTCGGCTTCTACGTCGAAGACGGCGAAAAATACACCACCCGTCAGGCATTGCCTCACCTTTACGCAAGAAACGGAGCCGCCGTCTACGCAGTCTACAGCGAGGTCTACCGCGAAACCGGAAGTCTCTACGGACACCACTGCGTCCCCTACCTGATGACGCAGGAAGACTCCATCGACATCGATGAACC
>CAJOPI010000106.1 GCA_905236275.1 uncultured Lachnospiraceae bacterium
ACTTGTTCATGAATCCGATGGTATTCACCTGAATTTTAAGGCAGGCAGAGCTGACGGAAAAATGATGATTATTAAAAACTATCGTAAATTTCAGGAGGCTATGGAAAAAGAGGAAACCTTTTCGCTTGGAAAAACCTTGAGCTTTGATTTTTCCAAAGAGGAGCCTGACGAGGAGAGCGAGCCATGGTTTGAATATATTCTTGGCAAGATAAATGACGCAGACATGGTGAATAACAGGATAGCTGCGTCCAACTATGGCTACTATGGCAGAGGGGTATCGGTTTCGAATAATGAAAATCTTAAAGGTGCATCGCTTGACCGTTTTTACAAGCTGGCAGAAGGTACGGATGTAGAATATGAGGACAGGGCTCTTTCCGTAAAGGGAACTATTCATATAGGCGAGGCAAAAATAAAGATTCGGCTTTTGTGCCAGCCAATAATAAACAAAGGGAATCCGTATGGTGTCAAAATCAGCGGAAGCATGCCGTACATTTTTAAAGGTCAGTCAGGAAAATATGTTTTAACAGACAAGGCTTTCGGAAAAATATCCGATTCGGAATGGCTGGCAATGAGCCCGTTCAGAAAGGCATCGGACAATTTTGGAAATATTAAATTCCAGGTAGGAAAAAACAGACTTGCGGAATTTTATTACAGAGTTGTGCCGAACTTTATGGAGAATCCATATATTGATTTTAACGATGAATCAGGTGAGGTTGTGGAAAATCTGCTCCCGCCTGAACCAGAGTTCAGATTCCGCCTTGATCTTGACGGGGATTTCTGCGTGGCAGAATGCGAAGTGAGCTATGGAGAGAAAAGCTATGGATTGCAGACAGAAGCGAATAAGGACGAATACCATGATATAAGTCAGGAAAAAAGGGCAATTGACTGTATAGAAAAATTCTTTCCTACACGAGACGATTCAGGAAACAGTTGGCGTGTAAAGGCTGATGATGATACGCTTTTTGAAATAATGACCGGAGGAATTCATGAGCTCAGCAAATATGGAGAGGTAAGCGGAACTGACGAATTTTTCAGACACAAGGTAAGGAGAAGTCCTCAGATAAACTTAAATATTTCGGTAGACAGCGGACTTATGGATATAGAGGTTTTATCTAAGGATATATCGAGGGAAGAACTTCAGAAAATCTATGACAGCTATAAGAGGAAGAAGCGTTTCTATAAGCTTGATGACGGAAGCTTCATGGAAATTGACGACAGCCTTTCCTTTTCGTCGATAGAGGATATTGCAGAGGGAATAAACATGCCCGTCGAAGACCTGCTGGGGAAAAAGCTACAGCTTCCGATGTTCAGGGCATTGTATCTTGATAAGCTTCTTGAAGAGCATGAGGAGCTTGTAAGCAATCGTGATAAAACCTTCAGGGGACTTGTAAAGGGCTTCAGGACAATACGTGATGCTGACTATGAAGTACCGGAAAAAATGGAGGATGTGCTCAGAAACTATCAGGTTTATGGGCATAAATGGATGCGTACAGTTGTAGAGAACAGCTTTGGCGGGATACTTGCTGATGAAATGGGACTGGGTAAGACGCTTGAAACCATAAGTGTTATCTCTGCGCTGAAACAGGATGAAGCCTATAAGTCTTCTCTGGTAGTATGTCCGGCATCGCTGGTATATAACTGGGAGGAAGAAATAAGCAGGTTTGCACCCGAGCTTACTGTGGAAACGGTTGCGGGAACGCCGGCGTTGAGAAAGAAATCCCTTGAAGGGGTTGGAACTGACGAGGCTGCAGATGTTTATGTTACGAGCTATGATTTGCTCAGGTCAGATATCGACAGCTATAAGGAAAAGAAGTTCTCTTTCATGGTAATAGATGAGGCACAGTATATAAAGAACCAGAAGGCGGCAATGACAAAGGCTGTAAAGATAATTCATGCCGATAAGAGAATGGCACTGACAGGAACCCCGATCGAAAACCGTCTTGCCGAGCTCTGGAGTATCTTTGATTATCTTATGCCGGGATTTCTTTATGATTACAAGACCTTCTCGGAAGATTACGAGACTCCAATAACGAAGAGAAAAGATGCGGACGCAACTGAACGCCTGAAAAGGATGGTTGGTCCTTTTATCCTGAGGAGAAGAAAAGAGGATGTGCTGAAAGACCTTCCTCCGAAGCTCGAAGAAGTGCGTTATGCAAAATTTGACAAGAAGCAGAGAGAAATCTATGATGCGCAGGTTCTGAAAATGAAAGGGCTTCTACAGGATAAGGCTGAGACGGGTGAAGACAGGATAAAAATCCTTGCGGAACTCATGCACATAAGGCAGATATGCTGTGATCCTTCGCTTATGTTTGAAAATTATAAAGGAGAAAGTGCAAAGAGGGAGGCATGCGTTGAGCTTGTAAAGAATGCGATAGGCGGAAACCACAGGATGCTGATTTTTTCGCAGTTTACTTCGATGCTAGAACTTTTGGAGAAGGATTTGCAGGCAGAGAAGATACCTTATTTTAAGATTACGGGTTCGACAAGCAAGGAGAAAAGGCTTAAATACGTTCACGATTTTAATGAGGGAGACGTGCCTGTTTTCCTGATATCACTGAAGGCAGGGGGAACCGGCCTTAACCTTACGGGTGCCGATATGGTAATCCACTATGATCCCTGGTGGAATGTTGCTGCGCAGAATCAGGCTACAGACAGGGCGCACAGGATAGGACAGACTAAGACTGTAACGGTCTACAAGCTTATAGCAAAGGGAACTATAGAAGAGAAGATACTTGAAATGCAGGAGGCGAAAAAGGATCTTGCCGATGCAATCCTTTCCGGTGAACAGAAATCTCTTATGACGCTTTCTAATGATGAACTGATGGAATTACTTGGCTGACAGGAGTCGACAGAGATGAAAGAAGAGAAAACAAATGTAATGAGGGTTCTTGACAAAAAGAAGATTTCCTACAGGAGCCACAGCTATGAGCCTGACGCGACGATGAGCGGTGAGGAGATAGCGGAGCTTTTGGGCGAAGATGCGGACAAGGTGTTCAAGACTCTGGTAACACAGGGAAAATCGGGAGCATACTACGTTTTTGTAATTCCCGTAAAGGAAGAACTCAACCTGAAGAAGTCGGCAAAAGTCTCCGGCGAAAAGGCTGTAAGCATGATAAAGCAGAAGGAGCTGCTTCCGCTTACGGGATATGTTCATGGAGGTTGCTCACCTATAGGTATGAAGAAGCAGTTCACCACCTTTATCCATGAAACTGCCGAAAACTATGATACGATATGCGTCAGTGCAGGAAAGGTCGGTTATCAGATAGAGCTCGCCCCATCGGATCTCAAAAGGGCAGTCGCTTGCAGCATGGCGGATGTATGCTGTGAATGAAGAGCTGTTTATCCGACAAATTATGATGAAAAGACCAAGAAGCACAGCTGCCGGATTGAAAATATTACAAGTTAAAGAAAAGCAGGGAAGCCGATTCCAATGTGAGTCTATATATGAGGGAGGCTAAGCGATTTGAAGGGGATACGTAATATCAGAGCGTCATATGACAGTTTTAGAGACCTGATAGAAAGCGGTTCTTATTATGTTGATAAAACTGAGGTGATAAAAGAGTTTTTAGTAGATAAATTTGATAAGGCTGTTCTTTTTGCACGCCCCAGAAGATTTGGAAAAACTCTGACAATGACTATGTTTCGGGAGTTTCTGGATATAAGCAGAGACAGCAGAAAAATTTTTGGTGGATTAAAAATAATGGATTATCCGGAACTGGTTGAAGACTACATGAATAAATATCCTGTTATTTTTGTTTCCTTTAAAGAAGTATATGGAGATGATACCGAATCTGTTGTGCGAAGTTTCAGGAATGTGGTTTCAAATCTGTGTAAGAATTATACATATCTTTTGAAAAGCGATATGGTTGATGATGCGGACAAAGTATTACTTGACAATCTTCGCTGCAGGAGAGGTGAGATCGAAGATATTGCAGAGTTTCTGGACCTTATTTCACGTATGCTATATTATCATTATGGAAAAAAAGTATTTGTTATCATAGATGAATATGATGTTCCAATGGCAAAAACAATGGGAACTTCTGCATACGAAAAGACCCGGGATATAATCGAAATGATGCTGAGTTTTGTTTGCAAGACAAATGAAAATGTCAAAGCTGTTATGCTTTCGGGATGTCTGTATACGGTAAAAAACAGCACCTATACAGGAGTTAATAACATTATTCCATATACGATTATGTCTCCGAATTTTGCTTCTTCAATTGGCTTCACAGATGGCGACGTAAAGGCAATCCTTAAAGATTTAGATTATGAGGACTATTACGGCGTTATAAAAGATTGGTATGATGGATATATTTTTGGAAGAGAAAGAATGTATTGCCCATGGGATGTACTGCGTTTCTTAAGGTCTTTGTCGGATGGTTCCTATAGCGAGCAGAAAGGACCTGAAAGCTATTGGCTGAACAGTTCTGAAACGTCCATTGATATTATACGCGGTTTCTTGGGAAAAGCTGTGGGAGTAATGGAAAAGTTTGAACAGCTTTTAGCCGGAAAAGAAATAATCTGTACGGTAAATGATAATTTACCATACCATCGTATTCATGAAAACGGGGATAATATCTGGTCGGCACTTTTGGAAACAGGTTATCTTACAAAGGCTGTGGAAGAGGGAATGCCTCGTATGCCATTGCGGATTCCAAATAAAGAAATTCAGGAAGTTTTCAGAAAAGAGGTTTGGGAATTCTTTAATGGAAAGATAGATAATAATTATCTTGCGGAATTCGAGAAGGCTATTTGGAAAAAAGATATTTCAAAGGCAGAACAGAATTTGAGTATGATTCTGGAGGCAACACTGTCATTTTATCACGAATATCGTGAATACAGTTATCATCTGATTTTGGATGGGTTATTCACAGGATTAGGATATCGTGTGCTTTCCGAGACAGAAACGGGATACGGAAGAAGCGATTTAATTATATTGGATTCTGTAAAAAAACGTTGTCTCATTATTGAGTTGAAGCATGTTAATGACGAGAATGATATCAAAGGAGCACTGCAAGAAGCAAACAGTCAGATAATCAGAAATAAGTATAACAGCATGCTTGCATATGATGGATACGTGGAAATAAGCTGTTTTGGGATGGCATTTTGGAAGAAAAGGTGTATGATTTCAAATATATGAGTTGTCCGACAAATGAGAGTATTCACAAAGTCACGTTGTAGATAATGAACAATCCGACGCGGGGACGCTTCCGCTAAAAAGTCAAACGCAACGGTACTAATGCCGCAAAATACGCGGCAAAAGTACCGGCGTTTGCGGTGTCACAGAAATCTTTGATTTCGTAAGTGACACCAATGCAAGATGCTCCCATTCCCCGCTTTGGATTTGTTAATTATCTACAACTGACATCTGCATTTTTTATTTTTCGCTCAACTCTTTTAATAAAAGGTGTATTGAAAGTTATGATGTCTGTAATGAGTAATACGGAAACGAAAAGTATTGATAGAAAATTAGCCATTTCCATAATATGCGCGGCAATTATTGGGGC